>NZ_DASQIX010000085.1:0-73564 GCF_035631355.1 Alloacidobacterium sp. | reverse complement strand
CGGCGCTCCTGCGCGCTGATCTCCAGCGGATCGGCGAAGATATCGATCGTGTCGAAGCCGATCTTTTTGGTCAGCTCAATACCCCGGGCGGTATCGATGGAGGTGCCTAGCCATGCTGAGTTGATCAGGCCGAGCTTCACTCTTCCCCTTTCTTATTGACCTCTTGTGAACGCAGCGATACTTTCAGAAAACGTTCCTAGAAAATCATGAAATTTTTATTCATTTCATGATCAGATCGGACGTGACGCCTTCCATGCGCCTTGTTCTTGATCTCGATCTGAGTTCCTTATGCCACAATACCGCCTTACACCAATTTCGGCATAGGGCGTGTGGGCGCGATGCTTCGCGGCCATGGCACCGGCACCGGTTTAAAGGTATGGGCAGGCAATGGCGGAGCTTAGGCTGGAGCCGCATGTCCATACGACATTGAGTTCCAGAGCTTCGATGTGAGTCAGCGATCGAGCTGATGTCATGCTTGGGATATTCTCAATCATCGCTGCGTGTCTGTACCGATCACGACATCCTCGCCGTGTAGCAGGCGTTGGCAATGTCGCCTCGATCGTCTTTAGCACGACAAACTTTCCAGCAGCCATATTAGCTCTGTTCAGCTTTGCTTGTAGAGAGCAAGATGCGTATCCACAAATCCCTTGACCATCCTGCGCTTTCGTTCTCTCACCACAGGCATGTTGATAGCGGAGATCACTTGCCTCCTAATAACGCGGGTTGCCGCGCTGAAGGAGATGCCTTTGCTCTTGCACTATTTGCTAGATGATTCGTTAACACCACCTAGCACGAGCCATTTCATGAATTTGCCTTGAAGGTGTTCAACTCCGCACTGTGGTTGAAGTGCCCGACAAGTATTCTCGACGGATGATGCGCGTTGCTAACAAGGCAATGCACTCATCGATAACATGCCTCGCAACGAAACAGGGTAGGTGACGAAAAACTGGTTTGTTGTCAGCGGTCATTGCTGGCGATAAGTCGCCTTACCGGGCTCAAGCTAACGAATTGTTGCAGCCACTTCATGAACGACGGCTTTCGCTCGAGATCACGCTCGCTTCAGACGTTCAGGGACTTCAGGTAAGGCACGCTCAGCGGCATCAGCGCCGGATCCTCTTCAAGCTCGACGAAATAGTTCTTTACGCCACCTATTTTTGCGGCTGTAAATACTGCCTTCCAATCCACGACCCCCTTGCCCAACGGAACCTGGCGGAAGCCAGACAGAGTGGAGGAGTCCTTCGCCCAGTCCTGGCAGTGCATGGAGAGGAAACGGCCCGGGTACTTCTGGAAGTAGGTCACTGGATTGTAGCCCTGCTGCATGCTCGAGACCTGAAACTGTAGCTTGGTGGTGGCAGGATTGAGTTCGGCGATCATCATGTCGTAGACCGGTTTGCCATCGATGTGTTCGGAGACGAAGCCTTCATTGTGCAGCAATGCGACGATTCCTGCTGCGTGGGCCTTTTCGGCGAAGACGTTGAAGGGCTCGACGTAACGTTTCACGTCGTCGACTGTCTCCGTGGTTCTTGGACGGAACGGTCCAAGCGCGGCGATCGCCATCTGCGTCATGCCGAACTCCTTCGCATAAGCGATGCTCTCGTCTGCCTTTTGAAAGAGCTCGGTCGGCGCCCAGTGCGCGGAGATGCAGCCCAGTCCCCAGTCGCTCAACATACGCCGCAATTCCTGCGGCTTGTACTGCCGGAGACTCGAAAAATCGTCGTAGCCGTACGGTGAGCACAGCTCAATCTGAGTAAACCCTGCTGCGCTCAACCCCTTCATGGTGCCGGCGAAGTCCGTACTGATCGACTTGCGCACAGGATAGGTCTGGCAGCCGATCGGCAGACCTAGCGGATCGGCGGATAGATATCGCGTACCCGAGAGAAGAGCTGAAGCAGCCCCTCCCAAGAGAAACATTCTACGATTCATCCTGTACATGATCCCTCCTGAAGCGATGGAAAAAACTATAGCACCTGCAGGAAGAATGCCTGTGGCCGTCGCGCGCTGCAGCTTCGGCGCAGATATAGCATCTTCATCATGGTCTATCTGTACCGCGAAGCCGACTTGTAGGGATGTATTGTCCAGTTGATGTAATACATAGTCCCCGAGGAGCCTCCGAGGTCGCTCTCTGAATCACTGCCTGCTGAGTTCAGCTTCTTGTAATACCTCGTGCTCCTCCACGACTTTTGCATCCAAACAATGCACTCATTGAAAGCCGGTCACAAAGCAGAGCGCATCAGACTGGTGTTCACTGGTTAGGCTGCTTCCATACGGCACGTTCGTCTGCGGTCAGCGGTAGCGGCAACACTTGACCGCGGGCTCCCGACTCAAAGGACGTTTCCAGAATGGCCATACCAGCGACAGCATTTTTCACTGGAACGGGAACCGGGCATTTGCCAAGAATGGAATCTCTGATATCCGAATAGTATCCCTGCTGGTTGCCTGCAGGCGAGGGAACTTCTATCTGTTTGCCAGTCGCGCCGTCGTACACGATGCCGGGATCGGGATCGCGACCAAACGCCGGATCGTCCGGGTGCATGCCGCTCATCAGTTGTCGCTCTTGCACGTCAGAGCCGAACTTTGCCCAGCTTCCCCGGGTGCCGTGGAGCACAGAACGCGGACCGCCGCCCGACACCAACAGCGAGGCATGCAGGACGACTCGCATGTGCTCGTAGATAAGCTGAACGTGGGCCCAGTCATCCGTCTGTCCTCCTTTGCGCAGTATTCCGAAGCTGGCATTCACTGCCTGTGGAAGCCCAAAGAGATGCAATGCCTGATCGATGAGATGAGGTCCGAGATCGAACCACAACCCTGCGCCTGGACCGGGGTCTTCTCGCCAGCGTTGACGCACGACCGGGCGAAAACGATCGAGGTGAGACTCGTAGTGAGATATTTCTCCAAGCACACCTGTTTCTAAAATTGCCTTTGTGGCAAGAATCTCGCTTTCCCATCGCCGATTATGAAAGACGGACAGAATCCTGTTGTGTTTCTCTGCAATCTCCGCGAGCGAACGAGCTTCCTCAAGGCTTACGGTAAATGGTTTATCGACCACGACATGTTTTCCTGCGCGCAGAGCAGCGGCCGCCAGAGGGAAATGGCTCTCGTTGGGGCTGGCAATCACGACCAGATCGACACTCGGATGAGTGGGCACCTCGTCGGGCCGGCAGACGATAACATCGGGGTACTTTGCTTCCAGGATCTTTCGCTTACTAGACCCGACTACAGTCAGCGCCAGTCCCGGCACCGACTGGATCAGCGGAGCATGGAAGGTTTTTCCGGCATAGCCGTAGCCAATTAACCCAACGCGAATCGCCTTATCATTTTTTTCGGTCATACATTTGAGAGTAAGCTGTCCGCGTCATTTTGTCGGACGTCAAACGCTCCCGAAGGACCGATTGCCCTAAAGAGCCCCCGGTCAATGAGTAGATTACCTTGCTATCGCTAGCTGAAGCGCCACTCTCATTTACGCTTTACTTCATCTCAATTAACGCGAGGCTGGCCGCAAGGAGGCTCCCGAGAAGAAACGTAGGCGATGGAGCAGTGTATTCTGAGCGAGTGTCCAAACCATCTCCAAAATTGCCCTCTCTGAAAGCTCCTGAGACCGCCGTACTCTCGCGTGTCGATCGTCGTGAATTTATTAAAACGAGTTCTCTGGCCGCTGGTGCGGTCGCGTTTGGCTTGCCTGCACTTTTGCGCGGACAGAATCTCAACAGCAAGTTGAACATTGCCTGCATCGGAATCGGTGGGAAAGGCCGGAGCGACACGGATGCCTGCGCCAGCGAGAACATCGTCGCATTGTGCGATGTGGATTCAGGTTCCGAAGCTTATGAGACTCAGACCAAAAAATATCCGAGCGCGAAGTTTTACAAAGATTTCCGGCAGATGCTGGATCAAATGGGCAATCAGATCGATGCGGTGACGGTTTCGACTCCGGATCATATGCATGCGATTGTGGCGTCGGCGGCCATGAAGAGGAACAAAGCCGTATTTTGCCAGAAACCTCTGACGCAAACGATCAATGAGGCGCGCTACTTGCGGGAGATGGCTCACCACAGAAAGCTTGTTACGCAGATGGGCAATCAGGGCAGCGCGTCGGACGGTCTCCGCCGCGCGGTGGAGACGATTCAGGACGGACTCATCGGCCAGGTGCATGAGGTCCACGTTTGGACTAACCGCCCGGTTTGGCCACAGGCAATGGTGCGTCCGGCTGGAGAAGACCCGATTCCTGCGACATTGGATTGGGATATCTGGATTGGGCCGGCTCCAATGCGGCCCTATAAAGGCAGCCGCAAACCAAAGGATCGAGATGGAATTTACGAGCCGTTTAACTGGCGCGGCTGGCAGGATTTCGGCACCGGTGCGCTGGGCGATATGGCATGTCACACGGTCAATATGCCGTTTCGCGCTTTAGATCTCGATTACCCGACAGAGATTGAGGCAATTCCTCTCGGCCCGACGAACAAGGAGTCCTATCCTCTCGGCTCCAAAATCCGCTTCTCCTTTCCCAGGCGTAAAGGCCGCATTCCCGTTGAGCATCCGCATCTTTTCCACCATTACAGAACGATCGAGCACGACCCGATGACCCTGTGGTGGTACGACGGCGGTCAGCCTGATCCGGCAGCCCGTGGCGGCCACGATTTGAGCAACAAGCCGCCAGTCGAACTGACCGCCGACATTGTTGCGCTGCAAGGCAAGCTACCCGATAGCGGTTGTCTGCTGATTGGAGAAGGCGGCATGGTCTTTTCACCGGACGACTATGGGACGAATTTCTTCATTAAGCTCAAGGGCGATAAAGAATTGGTCAACTACATTAAGCACCCGGCTATGGCGCAATATCCGGAGCGGATCCCTCGCAATCACAATGCTGGGAATCTTGTTTTCGCCCATGCGCAGGAGTGGCTCGCTGCTGTGAAGGAAAACAAGCCAGAGATGTGCTACTCGCGTTTTGACATCGCAGCACGTCTCACTGAGATCATGCTGCTGGGCTGCGTGTCATTACGCACTGGCCAGAAGATCGAATGGGATGGGCCGAAGATGGTTGCTAAAAATTGTCCTCAGGCGGCGCAGTTTATACGGCGGCAAGACCGCTCTGGTTGGTCGCTTTCCTGATGCAATTACCCTCAGCAACGCCGAATAAGTATGGGCGTGATGGTTCCCGTTCAAGACGGGATGCATGAGAATAGCCTGTTGATCCAGGATGCACACGTTGTCTTCCCGAATTTCAGGGTCTAACGGATCTATTTCTGCGAAAGGAATTTGCGCACAGGAGACTTCGATATCTTGTCGACATGATCACGGAATTCAATATGAGTTTCCAGCGGCCGTAGGCTTTGTAGGCCAACCTCCGTACATAAGAATCCCACACCGCATAATGCGCGAACGATGTTTGGGAATCGGATATTTCTGAAAGTGGAAAGGCAATCGTCCGCCTGAGATTGCAAGGCTTCAAGCTGACATTCGTTAGCGCGCTTTGCATGTAAACTCATGAAGAGATTGGCGATAGAAGAGGCCAATCACGCGGCTCTAAACGGAGTTCATTTTCCACCCGCAAGAGGTTTGTTTCCAATATCTTATGGGGCTTGAGATCTAATTGGTGTTCAAATGGTGTTCACCCGCAAGCCACTTAGTGTACTTGCTGATTCTATCGGAGCGGGAGACCGGGATCGAACCGGCGACATTCAGCTTGGGAAGCTGACGTTCTGCCACTGAACTACTCCCGCCCTTGAGCGTTGCAGCAATGCAACGAATGCTTTTATCTAAATCTGCATCTGACAGTTACTGAGTATATCAAGATTGCACCGTCGATTGGTGAGCCGGGTATTGGTCTTCGACGGGCAGATGTGGTTTATATTCTTCGTGAGGACAGCGCCGCAGCGCGGGTCTGCAGGAGCGTTCTATGGCAAGCGAAGTGAAAGTGCAGTCACGCATTTCTCCCTTGGCGGGGCAACCGGCTCCGAAAGAGATGCTGATCGATCTTGATGACCTCAGACGAGAGTATCTGGAGCGCAAGCCTGACCTGAGCGATTCCACGCAGATGGTGAGCTTTGGAACCAGCGGCCACCGAGGCACGCCCGCTCGCGGGACATTTACCGAGTCGCACATTCTGGCCATCACGCAGGCTATCTGCGAATACAGGCGTATGCAGGGCACGGATGGGCCACTCTTTATGGGCAAAGACACGCATGCGCTCTCCGCGCCCGCGCAAATTACAGCGCTCGAAGTGCTGGCTGCCAATGGCGTCGAGACCATCATCCAGCAGAATGACGGATACACGCCGACGCCGGTAATTTCGCACGTGATTCTTGTCCATAACCGCGGCCGGAAAGAGCATTTGGCAGACGGCATTGTTATCACTCCCTCGCATAATCCACCGGAGGACGGCGGATTCAAGTACAACCCGACGAACGGCGGGCCCGCGGACACTGATGTAACGAAGTGGGTGGAGCAGCGGGCGAACGAATTGCTGAAAGGAAATAATGCTCACGTAAAACGGCTGCCCTATTCGCAGGCAGTTAAGGCGGCAACCACCCATGAGCAGGACTTTGCCCTGCCGTATGTCAAAGACTTGAAAAACACCGTCGATATGGACGCGATCAAACGGGCAGGCCTGAAGCTCGGGGTAGATCCGCTGGGCGGCGCGTTTGGGCCTTACTGGGAATTGGTCAATTCGGTTTATGGATTGGAAATCGAGGTGGTGAATCCGATCATCGATCCAACGTTCGCCTTCATGACGGTCGATCACGACGGAAAGATCCGCATGGACTGCTCCAGCCCGCATGCGATGGCCAGTCTGCTTCGGTTGAAGGACAAATATCAGGTAGCTTTCGCCAACGATCCGGATTCAGACCGGCATGGGATTGTCACGCCGTCGGCTGGCTTGATGAATCCTAACCATTATCTGGCTGTTGCCATTCAGTATTTGCTCACGCACCGTCCGGAGTGGCCCGCGAATGCTGTTGTGGGGAAAACGCTGGTGAGCAGCAGTATGATTGACAAAGTTGTGAGCAGCCTGGGTCGACAAATGTCGGAAACTCCGGTTGGCTTTAAGTGGTTTGTTGCCGGCCTCTATGACGGATCGTTTTGTTTTGGTGGTGAAGAGAGTGCGGGTGCAAGCCTGTTGCGGCGAGATGGCACAGTTTGGACGACGGATAAGGACGGTCCGATTATGGACCTGGTGGCTGCCGAGATTACTGCTGTTACCGGCAAGGACCCGGGGCAGCATTTCACTGAATTGGTTTGGAAATTCGGGATGCCGTACTACACACGGATCGATGCGCCTGCAACTCCGGAGCAGAAGGCGAAGCTCAGTAAGTTGTCTGCCGATTCTGTTAAGGAGTCGCGCATGGCAGGCGAAAAAATTGCGGCCAAGCTGACAAAGGCTCCCGGAAACAATGCTCCTATCGGCGGACTGAAAGTGGTTACCGAGAACGGTTGGTTTGCGGCACGGCCCTCGGGCACCGAAAATCTCTACAAGATATATGCGGAAAGTTTTAAGGATGAAGCCCACCTCGACAGCATTGTAGATGAAGCTCAGCAGATTGTAGCGAACGCGCTTGCCTGATGCGCTTTCGTGCTTCTATCACTCAATTCTCTTGCAGATAAGTGGTCTATCGTCATACTCTTGCTGGCGTGTCTTGGTTGCTGTGAATCCTGAGTGCGAGAGGGCCCGGATCGTGGCAAATACAAAACAGATGGCAAGTGCAAACGGTAAGAAGGCAAACCCAGCGAAATTCGAACACATAGGCATCTATCGATTTGGTGGTCCTAATCCTGAAGTTGGGATCGATCTATCCAAGGCTATCGAGCCCTGGCAGCAAAGGCGCGAACTAGGACAGGAACTGCGCAAACGCATTCCACGCGAAATGCACGCGAAATGGACTCCTCCGAAAAACAGACCTAGTCCTCTCGATCTTCTTGCCCAGAGCAACCGCGGGCGTCAGGCCCACCTGGTGCCGCTGCGCATGGGACGCATGGCTGCTTCGCCATTTGGATTTCTGCGAGGATCGGCCTGCGTCATGGCCAACGATCTCTCTACGACTCCAATCAGCGGCATTCCTGTCGTGATGGATGGCGACGCGCACATCAACAACTTTGGATTTTTCGGCACGCCGCAACGCGATCTTGTATTTGATTTGAACGACTTTGACGAAACAACTATTGGCCCATGGGAATATGACCTTAAGCGTCTGACGGCGAGCGTCAATGTCGCAGGCCGCGAGAATGGCTTGAACGCGCGCGAGCGCAAAGACGCTGTGCTTCGCTGTGTTCAGGGATACCGCTGGAACCTCGATCGCCTGCAAAGCATGGGTGTGCTCGATGTCTGGTATCTGCATGCTTATCCGGGGCGAAAGAACCCGCTGGCCAAAGTAGATCCGAAGACCGAGGCCATTCTTAGGAAGTCGGTTGATAAAGCCATGAGCTCTACTAATATGGCACTGCTGAGCAAGGTGGCAGTGCGCGATGTGACCGGCACCTGGCACCTCAGGGAAGACCCGCCTATTCTCACGCCGGTTTCAAAAGAGATACGCGACGGAGTTGTTGCAGGGCTGAAAGATTATGCGCAGACATTGAGCCCGGAACGGCGCTTCCTGCTCAGCCGTTTTCATGTCGTGGACGTGGGGCATCGGGTTGTAGGAGTGGGCAGTGTCGGGACTCGCGCCTATCTTGCGCTGCTGATGGGCAACTGTGATCAGGACCCCTTGTTCCTGCAAATAAAAGAGGCAATTGTGCCCGCGCACGCGCCGTATGTGCCAACTTTGACCTCGGAATTCAACCACCAGGGAAAGCGCATTGTGATTGGGCAGCGCGCTCTGCAAGCGTCGAGCGACATCTTTCTTGGGTGGACCACGATTCACGGACGCCCATACTATGTGCGGCAGATGAAGAACATGAAGGGCGGTGTTCCCATTGAATGGTTGAGCGGTGAATCGTTTTATTTCATCGCCTGGGCCTGTGGTTCAATTCTAGGGCGCGCTCACGCCCGCACCAGCGAACCGGCAGTGCTTGCTGGCTACTGCGGAAATTCGAAGGTCCTCGATGAAGCCCTGGCTGACTGGGCCGAAGCTTATGGCGATCAGACGGAAGCCGATCATGCAACGCTGGTAAAAGCCATCAAGAGCGGAAAAGTGAAAGCGCAAACCAACGGTATTGCGGAATGAAGTAATGCCAACTCAGATGGTCATGGCAGAAGAATGTGCGGCTTCCTTATCCGCGAATGGCTGCACGAATCCTCGGCAATCCATCCACTGTTGACTGCAACTCTTCATTCTTTCCGATCAGTTCGAGCAGACGGCGCGTAATCTCATCGTCGGCCTGAACATTGTGCCGCAGGCTTACAGGATAACGCACCACCGCTTCCAGGCCCGTGTCTACCAACTGCATTTGCGCTTTGGGTCTGAGCGGCTCAAACGGCACCTCAAAGCGTTCCTCTATGTGGCGTTGCTGACGATCGAGGACTGGCTGATATTTCTCATAAACGCTTTGGACAACCTGCATCATCGTGTCTTCAATCAGCTTGTGATTGCCTGCAGGCTTGAGCGCAATGGAAATCTCGTGCCATGCGTAGTGCGTTCCCGGCGCTTGTTTGAACATAGGCGTTGTCGGCTGAAAGAGCACGGCGTTAGCAAAGGCCACGATGCGTCCCGTCGGTTGCAGGTCAATACCGGTGCCTGCCAGCTCAAGCATGTAGAACCGCACAAAACCGACATCCACAACATCGCCTGTGACCCCTGCGATACTGATGCGGTCGCCAACCCGAATGCCGGAGCGCCCAATCAGGAAGAAATACGCAGCTACTGAAAGAAGGATGGTCTGCAACCCGACAGCTACACCAGCAGTGAGGAATCCCGCAAAAGTTGCCAGCGCGCTGAATTCCGTGACGAAGCCAAGGACCAACACCAGAACAATCAGAAAGCCGATGACAAAGCGGCGAACCACCAGAAATTGCCGTCTGCGTCGCGTATCGGAGACATATCTAAACGTCGCCCGTTTCCACAGGTCAGAAATCAGAAGAAGAAAGCCAAGCACTGCAACCATGATTCCGACATGGATCAGGATATTCCGGAGGATCGCGCCGTATTCGCGCCTTATGGAGTTGCGCCAGTCTTCAAGATTTGCCTTGCTTTCGTCCAAAGCGGCCACTTCCTGGCTCAGCGGCACTTCTATGCCGGCAACCTGATCGAACTTTGCCGCCAAGGTGTCGAAGTCCTGCTTTGTCGGCAAGGCCTGTCCAGCCTGAGGGTTGTCGGCAGTTGCAGACAATGCACGCCCCTGTTGAAGCGTTGCACGCAGTTGAGCGCGCAGCGGCGTGCGCATGTTGTTCACGAGGTCCTGTAGCTGGTTTGTTTCAAGCTGGAGATTCTCGATCTGGCGCAGGCTCAGGGATTGGTCATAAATCCGGCGAAGTTGGCCAAACAATCCAGTTGGGCTGCCTACGGTCTGTGCAGGTGGTGACGGAGGAGGTTGATTCTTTGTATCAAAAATCTCCGGCAATGAAGCCTTCAACTGTGAAACGCTGGCTTCAAATCCATTTGGATTGGGCTGGTTCGCGGATTCAGTCTTTGTCCTGGTGGTCTTTTGCTCGGGAGCTCTTGTCAGTTGGCTCAATGAATTCAGCATCGAGTTGCCGAGATCAAGTTCACCCTGTGCTCGATCTCTCTGGTCGGTCAATGCCTGGATGTCACGACTCCGAGCAATGGCGATCTTGCTGTTCAGTTGACTAATCTCAGTCTGCAGTTGCGCATTATGCGCAGCGGTATCCCGGAGTAGCTTCACAAGGTTCTGGTGCGAACTTGACGACGTTTGCTCGGTATCGCTGGGAATCAGAGGCGCGGCCTTTTCCGCCGAAGCAAACGCCAGGGTCACGACATTGACTGCGAGTTTATTGGCAGTCGCCTGATAGAGCGCGTCAGTAGGCAGGCCAACCGGTTGTATTTGCGACTTGGTCTTGCGATACCAGGTGATGACATTGTTGAGATGGCGGAGTATCTGGTTCTCGTCGATTGGCGGGGCGGCGACCGGGGTCTGATCCTGCGCGCCCAGACTTGGTCCGCCGAAGGTGAAAAGGACGGCAGCTGCGAGCACAGGGAGCACGGAGGGGCGGAAATGCAGGGGGAGTCGAAGTCGCATTACCGTCAATTTTAGGCTGACAAGGCCCTGACTTGGAGGGCAATTGCAAAGTCCTTTGGCAACAACTTCAGAGAGAGTTTCCGGATCGCGGGCAAACAGCATTTCTTTGCCGGGGTGGACTGCCCTTTCTGTTACAAATGCTTCTTAGTGTGAATAGCAAGTTGAAGTGCAAGGCAAGGAGCAAGAATGAAAAGCAAGACAGCATTTCTAGTGCTCGCCAGCATCGTCTCGCTGGCGGCGGGCTGCTCATCAAAGACAGAACCAACCCCGCAAAATTTTATGTCCGGCTTGAATTCGTACTATGCCAACCATAATGACTGCCTTTTTTCGAGCACATTGCGTTTTCCTTATGAAGTTAGTCCTGGCCCGACTGCGAAACAGGACAAGCAACGCATGGACGCGCTGATGAGCGCCGGACTGGTGAAGCATTCCGAGGAGAAAAGCATTCATGTTGACGTTTATTCATTGACGCCCGCGGGAGAGCGCGCGGGCGGCCGTTTCTGCTATGGACACCGTGAGATTACAAGCATTGACAGCTTCACTCCGCCAACGAGAGCAGCCAACGGTATGCTGGAATCGCACGTTACCTATCACTACAAGATGATGGACGTGCCCGTGTGGGTGAGAACTGACGAGATGCTGAAGGCATTTCCGGAAATGGCAAAGACGCTTTCCGGCGAATCGACCGGACAAACCAAGATGGCTAACGCAGGAGTTGGCTGGCAGGTTCCCACCTAAAATTCAGCGCAAGACGAGCTGCTCCTGCGCGGTAAAAATTCTTGACGTGGCCAAGTGGCTGGAAACGAAGCACGCCAGCGCGGAGGATGAAAAGATCATCGTCAACACGACAAATTGATAAAGCGCGGCGAACAGCGGCGACGCACCTGAGAGCACCATGCCCGCCATGATGCCGGGAATCCAGACAATTCCAAGCGAACGGATGTTGTCGATAGAAGGAATCAGACAGGCGCGAAACGCGGTGTTGAGATATGGAAGCAGGGCGGCATCGGCGCTCGCTCCCAGCGCCAGCGCCGATTCAATCTCGCCAACATGCGATGTAACCTCGCCGCGCAGGCGGTCGAGAAAAAGCGACTGCGTGTTCATGGTGTTGGCAATCACCATGCTCCCGACCGGCACGAGCATTGCGACAGTCAGTGGAATTACACCGAAGAAAATCATAATGGCCAGCACGATGCCTGCACCGGTGCAGATGGAGATCAAAGCCTGCATATAAGCGCGGGGAATGTGTTTGGCGCGCTTGCGCACGATGTTTGCAGCGGCAAGCATCATTCCGGCAAGCACCAGAAGCGAAGTCCATTGCGGCCCGCGCAGCATGAAGGCGAGGACCGCCCCCACCAGGACGATCTGGACTACGCCGCGAAGCTCGGCAACCGGCAATTCCTTCAGCAGGCCCGGAGCGCGCCTGCGCGCCAGCAGCATGACAGCCAGCGCCAGCAGAGCAGTCACCACGCATTCTGCTATACCGAGCGCAATCTGCGAATGGAAGAAATGATTAAGCACGCAGCACCTCCGCGGCAGAGCCATAGGCGCTTACTCGTCCTGACTCAAGCGCGAGCACTTTGTCTGCCATTACACGGGCCTGCTCGATGCTGTGCGTCACCCACACACAGGTCAGATGGCGCTCGCGAATCAGCGATTCCAGCAAGGACTGGACCCCAAGTCGCGCGGCATCGTCAAGCGCCGAGGTAGGCTCGTCGAGCAACAGAACTTCTGGATTGTTGACCAGCGCGCGCATGATGGCGACCCGCTGCGCTTCGCCTCCGGAGAGCGTGAGCACATCGCGCGTCGCAAACCCAGACAGGCCAACATGCGTGAGTAGGTCATCAATTTCGGTTGATGGAATCATCCGGCCGTGCTGTCTGGGGCCAAAGATGACATTCTCTGCAACAGTTCCGGGAAAGAGATAAGCCCGCTGCATGACGATGCCCACGCGACGACGCAATTCGCGCGGTGGTAGCGTTCTTACATCCGTCCCGTTCAACAAGACCGTCCCATTGGTTGGCTCATCGAGCCGGTTCAACAATCGCAGCAGCGTGCTCTTGCCTGAGCCGCTGGGGCCGACGACAGCGATCACCTCACCGCGCGCCAATTCAAGGCTCACATCGGCAAGCAGGAAGCGCGATGCAGGCGGCGGGAGCACGCGTCCAAGTTGTGAGCAGGCGAGCATGGGGACTGGCATTTATGCAGTTTACGCGTGCGAATGCGTGCGGATCCTTAGAGGCCTACGCTCATGCGCGTGCGCGGGTCGAGATAATCGCGCAGCGCATCGCCGATGAAATTGAATGAGAGCACGCAGAGCATCAACGCAATCGCCGGAAAGATCACCATGTGAGGGGCGTCGAAGAGATACAGGCGTCCATCGTTCAACATCGACCCCCAGCTCGATGAAGGTGGAGGCACGCCCAAGCCGAGAAAACTCATCGTGCCCTCAGCCAGAACAGCGCCCGCCATGCCGATGGCCGACTGCACAATCACAGGCTGCAGGATGTTCGGCAGAATATGGCGCGTGAAGATGCGTAAGTCACTCGCTCCCAACGACCGCGCGGCTTCCACAAATTCGCGTTCACGCACGGCCAGCACCTGCGCCCGCACGAGGCGGGCATAGCCCACCCATCCGCCAATCGAAAGAGCAAGAATCAGATTGATCAGCCCCGGTCCAAGAAAGGCGACAAATGCAATCGCGAGCAAAATTCCAGGCAGCGCAAGAAACGCATTCATCAAAAAAATGTTAAGCGCCGTATCGAGGATGCCACCGTAATACCCTGCCAGGCCGCCGAAGATCAGCCCTAGCGATAGCGAGCAGACCACCACCGAACTCGACACCAGCAGCGACAACCGCGCTCCGTACAGCGTGCGGGAAAAGGTGTCACGTCCCAACTCATCGGTGCCGAACCAGTGTGTCTGTCCCGGCGCCATGAGCCGGTGATTCAGATCAATCGCCGCGGGACTATAAGGCGCAAGCAATGGAGCAAACAGCGCTATTCCGATAAACAAAATGAGCAGTGCTACACCAATGACGGCAAGCGGCTGCCTGCGAATGGTCCTTGAGAGAAGGGAAGTAGTGGCCAAAGATGAGAGTAGCGCAATCCGGATCATTTCACCCAAATTAATGGGCAGTGACGTTCAAAGATTCCTTACAGAGCCTCACACCGAGCGAATGTGGCGCTTGGCATTTGGTGTTTCTCCATATTCACCGCTCATTTACTTTCTCTTAACAAAACGCCGCATTGCTCCCTGCTATCAAGCGTATGGAGGTTAGAATGAAACCCTATGTGCTGTTAGCAGCAAGCGCCGCAATTGCCGCGACGCTTCTTTCCCCGGTGCGTTCAGCAGCGGAAGACGACTATCATGGCGAGCATCGCATCAAGCATGTGCTGCTTCTGAGCATCGACGGAATGCACGCCGTTGATTTTCTCAATTGTTCTCGCGGCATAGATGGCGTGAATGGCGGCGACCCTTACTGCCCCAATCTCGCAGCCCTTGAGCATAATGCCATCAACTACACTGCGGCGTCCACTTCGAAGCCATCAGATTCTTTCCCGGGGCTGATGAGTATCGTCACCGGCGCCACTCCCAAAACCATGGGTGTCTATTACGACGTGGCCTATGACCGCTCACTCGATGCGCCGGCTAAGACTACCGGCAACGGTGTGGCCGCCGGACCTTGCACGCCCTTTGGTCTACCGACCGGCACCACGACTGAATATGAGGAAGGCATCGACCGTGATCAGACAAAGGTGAACGGCGGCGCGCCCGGAGCCGGCCTGACTGACGGCGGAATCGCCTCCATCGATCCGCAACGTCTCCCGCGCGATCCCGCTGCGGGCTGCGCTCCTGTTTATCCCTGGAACTTCGTGCGTGTAAACACCATCTTCGGCGTTATCCATGCTGCCGGTGGCTACACCGCATGGTCTGACAAGCACCCTGCCTACTCGTCTGTTGCAGGCCCGGGCGGAGTCCTCGACGACTTCTACGCTCCGGAAATCAACTCCGACGTCATCGGGTTGCCCGGCGTCAGCACATCTGAAGGAATTTCCTGCGCTGCAGTGCGCGATCCCAGCTCGGACCTCACAGCGTGGACAAACAGTTTTCAAAATATCCAGTGCTATGACTCCTTGAAGGTCAATGCTATCGTCAGGGAGATCCATGGCAAGACGCACAACGGCGCTGCGGCCAGGATGCCGACAATTTTCGGCATGAACTTCCAGGCCGTCAGCGTCGGACAAAAGCTGATTGAATCCGGCGTTAAAGGGGGTTATCTAAATGCTGCAGGCGCGCCTTCGGCCTCGCTGCTCTCCGAGATCGAATACGTCGATGCTGCGATTGGGGACATGGTCAATGCACTGAAAGACACAGGCAAACTCGAGGACACTTTGATCATTATCACGGCAAAGCATGGACAGTCGCCGATCGATCCCAATCTCTACAAGGCACACCCCGGAAAAACCGGCAACGGCACATCGCCGGCGACCGTGCTCGAGAACCTTTTGCCTGATTCCGAATCGCCTGCGAACCCAAACGGTATTGGCCCAACGGAAGATGATATTTCGCTCCTGTGGCTCAAGTCGGGCACAGATGTGGAAGGCGCTGTCCAAACGTTGGAGCAGAATGCAACAGCCATCGGACTGGGCCAGATCTTCTATGGCCCAAGCGTTGCACTCAACTACAACAAGCCAGGACTTGGGCCTGGCCTCGACCCACGCACGCCCGACATTATCGTCACACCGAACATAGGTGTTACCTATACGGGCAGCGCCGCAAAGCTAGAAGAACATGGCGGCTTTTCGCACGACGACACCAATGTCATGCTGCTGGTATCGAACCCATCCATCAGGCACAAGTCGGTGTCGACATTTACCACGACCTCGCAAGTGGCTCCAACTATCCTTGATGTGCTAGGGCTTAACCCCAACGCATTGCAAGCGGTAGGGATTGAGGGCACAACCGCACTGCCGGAGGTTAATTCGGCGCTGGATAAGTAGCAGATTTGTTGGAAAACAAAACGGGCGGAAGCTGAATAAGCTTTCGCCTGTTCTTTTTTGTGAAACTGTTGAATAAGCTAATAGCAACCGTGAGGCTCACACCGAAAATCATGGCGTTGAAGGCGTGTTTGTCCGGGGTCCAGCTCAGCCGACGAAGTCCACGTTCACGGGATGGGGAATGATTCCACGCTCATGTCCGAGTGCCAGCAGTTTACGAATTGCCTCGCGCCCGTCCTCGCCGTAGTTCAGCGTGCGCTCATTTACGTACATGCCAACAAACTTGTCGGCGAGACTTGGATCGAGATCACGCGCAAATTGCATGGCGTACGACAGCGCCTCTTCACGGTGATCGAGACCATGCTGAATGCTGTCGCGCAGCGCCTGCGTTACCTTGAACATCACATCGTTGCCCAGCGAGCGCCGTATGGCATTCCCGCCTAGAGGAAGAGGAAGTTTTGTTTCCTCGCGCCACCATTGACCCAGATCGATAATCTTGTGCAGACCGCTCTGTCCATAGGTGAGCTGACCCTCGTGAATAATCAATCCTGCCTGAAAATTGCCTGCCAGCACTTCCGGGATAATTTTGTCGAAGGAAACAACCGCGGTCTCGACTTCGGGAGCAAATAGTTTCAGCGTCAGATATGCAGTTGTCAGATTACCCGGTACGGCGATCTTCACTTTCTTAACAGCATTCAAGGAGAGCCTATGGCTCGCCACGATCATCGGTCCGTAGCCTTCACCCACTGAGCCGCCGCATGCCATCAGCGCGTAATTGTCCTGAATGTAAGGATAGGCGTGGAACGAAATCGCCGTTACGTCATAGAAAGCTTCGTGCATCGCCTTCTGGTTCAGCGTCTCGATGTCGCAGAGGGTATGAGTAAACTTGTAGCCGTTCACGCGAATCTTGTTCGTCGCCAGCCCATAGAACATAAATGCGTCATCGGAGTCCGGACTGTGTGCGATCTTTATCTCGCGCAGGTGCGAATGCGAATCGGCAGATTCAATCTTTGATGAGGAAGCGGATGCAGTCACTGCAGGGTGGTTCCTTTCTACTTCAGTCGTACAGGATGAGAGAAATCAGCGGTTGATTTGTTCCTTTATTTTACGCATCCGCAGCCAGCCCGCGGCAATCGCGGCAGCCAGGCAAACCTTAAGCGCATCGCCGGGAAGAAAAGGGAACACGGAAAGAGAAAGCACATTGGAATAGTTTTGATGGGTCGCCACTGCCATCCATGCGGCACCCGACGCCAGAATCAGAGCATCACCCGCCGCAGCGGCAACCAGCCCTGAAACAAAGCGGTTTCCGCGAAGCCTGCGATACGAAAAACTCACGATCGCCGCCACAAACGGATACGACATGAGATATCCGCCTGTCAGTCCCATCAGTTGTAGCATGCCTCCTGGCCCTTGCGGCGTAAATACCGGCAGTCCGGCCGCGCCTTCCACCAGATACAACACCAATGCCGCAAATGCAGCTGTTGGCTCCAACAGCAGCCCCAGCAATAGTACGGCAAAGGGCTGTAGCGTCATGGGCACGGGAGTAAAGAACAGCGGCACGGAAACATGCGCGCAGATAGCAACCAACGCGCTCCCGGCAACAACGGAAAGGATCCAGCGGGTAGCCGCATTTGTCCGTGCGCTGAAGGCAACGGCCGATGATGCTGAGGTCTGCGCCATAGATTGATCTTCTCCTTCTAAGGTTTAGAATCCGACTTTGTAACGGCCTGCGGTTCTTCCAAAATTTCTGGATGCTGCTGCCGTTGTGCCTCGTGCCTGCGAATGTGCCGGGCCACAGCAATAGCCGTCCAGGAGAGCGCAACAATGCTCAACACGAAAACAACATAAAGCACACGCATGGGCAAACTTGAGGATAACAAACTTGTTCGGTGCTATTCGAGACATTCATCAATCCATTTCAGATATGCCGCGCAGCCCCCGTCCAACTTTAGAACCACAAATTCAGGTACATCATATGAATGTAGCCTGCGTACTGCCGCTTCCAGCGCCTCCAGCTTTTCCGCACGCGTCTTGATCAGCAGCAACACCTCCTGCGCTTCCTCAATGGCGCCCTTCCATCGATAAATGGAAGCCAGGCCGCCAACTATATTTACACAAGCCGCCAGTCTCTCTTCCAACAGTGTCCGGGCAATCCGTTTCGCCTCTTCCATCGAAGCCACAGTCGTGAACGCAATCCGATAGGGTTCCATACATTTCATCCATTAAAAATGTAGCGGAACCGGGCTGATGGAAGGGCAGGTATTTTGCAATGTGACTGCTTTTTAGCTGAAGATAATTTGCCGATATTGGTTCCTTTTCTCTATTAAGAAGAACTTCCACTTGACGCGGCAAGTGGAAGAAAAATTTACTGAATAGGGTGAAGGAGGCTGTCAAAGTCTTGTTGAATTGCAGAGTGGCGAATTTGTGTGCTCTGAGGATGAACAAGTAAATGAGCTGCCGGTAATCCGATCATGCGTGTTCCTGGCACCGCGCATCGAAGTTGAAGAGAAGGTGAACATAGGGCAGTGAAGCAACTCGCACAAAACTCGACCCTCATCCGCATCGCAGGATTTCTCTACCGCATGCGCCGCCGCATCGCTACGGCCGCAGCCGTTGCTCTCGCGATTTTTCTTGGATACCACGTCATCGCCGGACAGAATGGTGTCACTGCATACGAACAAAAGCGTATAGAAGACAAGGAACTACAAAAGCAGATCCAGCAGTTGCAGGATGAGAATGCCCGGATGAAAGACCACGTCGATCACCTGCAGAACGATCCCGACGTCATCGAGCACGAAGCGCGCGCCCGCCTCCACTACACCCGTCCTGGCGAAGTTATTTACACTTTGAATGACAAACCAGCCGACAAGACACAGCCTGCACCAGCAGCAAAATAGCCATAGGAAAAACGAGGAGCCGGAACTCAAATCTCAATCCCGGCATCTCAATCAACAACATGCAAGTACGTCTCCTCATTTCTCTCTTACTACTGACTGCAACGGCAACGCGAGCACAGCAATTCCCAAATGATCAGCAACAAAAGCTTCTCGAACTTACCAACCAGGCGCGCATCGAGCAGGGTCTGCCACCTTTGCATTGGGACCCGTCCCTTGCTGCCGCTGCACAGGCCCACGCGCAGAAGATGTTCGATCAGCATTCTCTCTCTCATCAATTGCCAGGCGAGCCGGACCTCCAGGCCCGCGCAGCGGAGGCCGGAGCGCATTTCCGTGAAATTGCTGAGAACGTCGCCATGGGCAATGGCGCCGAAGGCGTACAGAAGGAGTGGATGAAATCGCCGCCACACCGCGCCAACATTCTTGATCCCAGGCTCACCAACATTGGCATCGGAGTTGTCGAGCACGCCGGCTACTGGTACGCAGTCGTCGACTTCGACAACGCCGTCCAGAATCTAGCCTCCAACCAGATCGAGCAAAAAATCGCCGCCCTCCTCAGTCAGCGCGGTATTGATCCATCCCGCTCGCCCGCTGCGGCCCGCAAGGACTGCGCCGCCGACGAAGGTGACCTCAGTGGGACGCATCCGCTTTTCATCATGCGCTGGGAGGGAACAAACCTGGACCGTCTGCCCGGCCCGCTGGAACAGCGACTCGCCAGCGGCAGATACAAGGCTGCATCCGTAGGCGCATGTGGCAACCAGGTAGCTGGAAACCAAGGCTTCACCACCTACCGCATCGCTGTGCTGCTCTATTAAAAAAATCACCGGCAGATGACTGCCGGTGGCGCAATGAGGTGACTGACGGTGCAGATCATTAGAACCATACCTGTCTACTCACCAGAACTATGCGGATTTCAGGCGCTGGTGTTCAGGCACGCATCGAATAGTGGCGTGGCGATTGCTTCTGTTTCAATCTTTTTTGAGTGAGCTGCGTCTTTCGCTATCGTCCCGTTTTCGCTTTGCGCGCCTCGGCTTCCGCCAGCCATCCTCGGCGCAATTTATCTGCGGGAATACTGGACATGTACGGCTTGATGTCAAGAATGGGTGTTCCATCCAGCATGTCCACGCCGCGAACGTGCAGGTCAGAGTTTTCGCGGCGCAGTAATTCCACAACTGTAAGGCCAATTGGATTGGGACGACGCGGCGAGCGTGTCGCGAACACTCCATGAGGCCGTTCGTCGAAGGGAGGCGACCCCATCAACTCGAAATCGTGCGAGCGGTCAAACTGCCAGATGACGAACAGGTGCGAGAATCCCTCAATGTCTGTAAGCCCGGCCTCGAATTCTCGCAGAATTCTCAGCACTCCTTCAGCATCGTGCTTCGTGTTAAGTCCTTTCGGAATCGAAGCAGTGTCCTTATAAGGGCTACTTACATATCCGATTGGTTCAGCAGCAAACATATAGGCCCCGTGCCTCCAGCTACTCCGCGCCTTCACCGGCGCGAGTTGGTTCAATCTGCAATGCGTTGTTGAACCGGTTGAAGTAGTTGAACAATCCAATCGCCACCATCAACTCGATTATCTCGCCTTCATCATAGTGCGACTGCAGCTCGTCAAACAGAGTATCGGACACGTTATTTGAATCGAGCGTCATCTGCTCGGCGAGGTGCAGCGCGGCTTTTTCGGCGCCGGTAAAATCGTCGCGCTCTTCTTAAATCCGCGAGGTTCTCGATCTGATTGGACAACCAGCCGAGCTTCTGCACGATTTGCGTGTGCGAGCCAAAGCAGTACACGCAGCGGTTAATTTGCGAAGTCCGCACAATCACCAGTTCCTTGAGCTTGACCGCAAGAGTGCCCGTATTCAGGACCTCCTCGAAATGGGCGATCATTGTTTCGAAAATCTCGGGACGGTTCGTCATGGTGCGGAACATATTCGGCACATTGCCGCGCATCCGCATGTAGCGGTCATAAAGGGTGGCAGTAGAAGCAGGAACTTCGCTGCGGCGCTCGCGGGAAATACGAGGTGCGGTCTTCAGCATGGTAAAGTCTCCTCAGGTCTGGCGAACAAACCAGACTAAACGAATCGGCGAGCAAAGCGCCAAGCCAAAGGCTGTGACATGTGACAGTGTTGCAGCAATTCAATCAGGGAAAATCTGCGAATCCAAAGTCAAGAAGAGAAGCCGCTTCTTTTGACTCAGCCAAAAGCATTTGATATAAAAACTTAGGCGAAATGCCATTCCCGCCAGACACTCCTCAGTAGCTCAATGGCAGAGCATTCGGCTGTTAACCGAAGGGTTGTAGGTTCGAGTCCTACCTGAGGAGCCAGACTCCTTTTAAAATCAATCACTTAAAAAGATGATTTCGGCAGATACCCCAAGCTTTACCCATTTATTTGGTGACTACAACCGTGGCACCAGGTGCTACCGTTACGTCCGTCCAACTGATGGCGATGCCCTCTGCAATTGTCGAGTGCTTTGCAGAGACCGCCTTTCCATCGACCTTCACATCAGTGAGAGTTCCGGGGAATTCCGCGCGCCAACTCAGTGCCGGGCCGGAAGTATTTTTCAGCAGCGTCGTCGAGGTGCCTGTGTGGGTCACGTCGAGCTGGTTTTGCAGGATGGAGACTCTGGTGAGCGCGGCTTGATCGTGGCCGGTTGGCAGTCTTGAGATTGTGCTGATGTCGTAGTCGCCGCTGATCGGGCCGGGCGAGAGGCCAATGACTCCGCTGACGATGGCCGCAATCACTGCATAGGAAACCTCGGGGTATTCGCGGCGATTGTTCTGCGGACTGCTGATGTCTGCGAGTGTCTGGTAGGCGGCTTCGTTTCTTCCATAACGGAAGAGGGTAAGAGGAACATAGCTCTCTTCCTCGATGTTGATCTTCTTCCAGTATGTAGGCGAGGAAATGTAGTCGAGCGCGCCGCGAATGTGGGCCGGATCTTTTGCGGCGCCGAAGTACAAGACGAGAGTGTCGCCCGATCCGGATCCTCTTTGGTCTTTGTGGATGATGCCGAAGTAGTGGTGGCCTTGCTCTGACCATCCAACATGCTCTAGCAGGGACTGGATGGCGTCTGCTTCCGGCTGCATCTTTTGCGCGAGCGCTTTGTCGTTTGCACTTGCGATCTCGTTGAAAGAGCGTATCGCTCGATACTCTGCTGCGAGCAGATCTGTGCCGAAGATGAAATCTTTTGTGCCTTCGGTATAGCTGGGAATGCCGCGCGAATGAACGAAACGGCCTTCTGTCTGCCGCTGGTTGGCAATGCGAGGCCGCGTCAGAATCTTATCGGGCGTGAGCTGCCACGACTGGATGTAATCGCTCATAGTGATGCGGAAGAAACGCCGGAAGACTGGATCGCGGCGATAGGTTTCGTCTCCGGTCCAGCGCCACATGCGGACAGATGCGTCGAGGACATCAAAGTTTGCGGGCAGATTGAACCAGAAGTCGTTGTCGGAAACATAATCGGCTGAGGAAGGACGACCTTCGCCGTCGATCTCCCAGTATGCTGCCCAGTCGCGCGACTTGGCTACGGATTGTGCGAAGAGGCCGACCATGTTTCGGTTTGCCGCAGACAATCCGAGCGCGGCTGCGCCTTCGGTCTGGTGTGAGACGTCGCGCATGCAGAAGGCGTTACGTCCGGGAAGAGCAGCTTCGCACCACGGGCCCATCGTCTTTGAGCCAGCTCGGCTGTATATGAGCGCTTGGCTCTTCGCCCATGCGAAGGATTGCGTAAGCCACGGGATCGATGACGTGAATCCGAGCGGTGATGAAGACGCCGGCTGTTGCGCTGCCAGATGGCTTGCAGCGACGAGGACTGCAGCCAGAAAATATCGACTCTTCATTCTCATACTGAAAATAGACGACCTACCGCAGAGCCAAAATGATTCCGGGCGAGGAGAGATCGCCCTTCGACACAGTACGTAAACCAAAGCTTCGCAGATTTGCCTCCGTAAGTTGAAGCCTCTGACCGTCAATGCGAACACGATCGGTCACGTCCAACGCTACATCGCTTGCGAGGTCCTGGGCGAGGATCCGCTTGCCTGCTAGCGGCTTGTCAAAGATTAGGCTGAGCGTTGCGCAAGAGCCGAAGACGCCGATTGGTCCCTGTGCGTCGCCTACGTTTAGCTCGACGTTCGCTAGGGGCATGTACCACGCGCGACCGGGGCGCGTCCGCTCCTGTATGCCGACTGCGACTGCGCCGTTGGGAAACTTCGATACGAAGACGAATGGCTTTTCACCACTGGATGTCACGCGAGGCAGCGCGATGTTGCGTGCGATGCATGCTGGCGCTCCCTGATGCGTTGTCAGGCCGACCAGATCTGTTTCCCATGTCTGGCCGCGCTCGAAGGTCCAGCTGTCTGTCAGTATTTCATTGCTGACTTCGATACTTCCACTTCCTGCTGCGAAAGGCGGCGCAATGCGCTGCCAGCGCAGAGCACGGACCACTTCGTCCATCCGGCGCTTGGCTTTACGCGGTCCATTAAAGAACAGGTCTGTGTCGGGGCCTGGACGCAAACCATCGAGAGGATGGCGAAGAACGCCCATGGTGCACCCAATGACGGCGGCAACGTAGACCTCATCTTCGACGTTGAGAAGCGCGTGCACATTGGTCTGCCCCTGGGCGCCTTTGAGCATTTCCGCGAGACGATCGAGCGTCGTTGGCAGCGAGAGAATCGAAGTTACGTCATAGGTACGGTACACATCAGTATGTGCGAGAATCTGCTGACGTCGAGAGCCTCGGAACTGCGTACCGAATCTTCCATCGCGGTGCCAGTCACCATTCAACGGCGGCTCGCCATGAACGTGCTCGAATTGGAGCTGCGTATGCTCTGACTTGCGCACATCGACGAGATGAAACTCTGGATCGCCGATATCGATTTTCCAGTAGCGGACATCGGCATCCTGACTTAGCATCTCGAGACGTTCATCTTTGATGCCGCCTGGAGTGTTGCGGCACCACAGAGCGGCTCCGCGCCAGTCTGCAGCTTGAATGGCCTTGTTCAAGCCTGCAAGGCGTTCGGCTGGCGAACCTGAGAATGATGGAAACTTCGCTGCATCGAGCTCGAAGGTTGCTGTACCGCCGGACTCCCATCCGTCATCGAGCATGAGGTACAGGTCTTTGCGGATGCGAGGAAAGAATGCGTGAGCCCATCCGTCTTTGCCAAGAAGCACCTGCTCGTTCATTGCGTTGTGCGCGAGCCGGCTATCGGAGTCGCCTTCGAGAATCTCCGGTGAAAGCTCTTGAAGATGGTGCCCGTACATGTAGTTCTGAACAGCCCAGGTGCACCAGTAGTTCGGTGCTCCGCTGGGTGTTTCGGGAATCAGGTTCACGCCTGTCTTTGAGGCTGAATACTTGAGGGTGGGCAGCCCATCGGCGAAAGCCGCCAGCGCCGTCGCGGCTCCGCTTAGGACAAAGTTCCTCCGGTTCACATGCGATCCTTCGAGTAGATTTTCTTTCTTTGCAGGATTGACACGGCGCATGTTGCTCATCAGCATACGCCGCATGCCTGTTCTAGAAGGTGAAGTGGAAGCCAAGCTGGAGTTGTCTTGGGTTTCCATTGGTTCCACCGATCTGCCCAAAGTTGGAGTCTGAGAGATTGGTGTCCGGATTTGAATAGTGTGGTGTGTTGGTGAGGTTGAAGGCATCGACCTGCACAGTTACCCTCATCGACTCGTGAATCGTTTCCGATTTTGCGAGCGAAAGATCAGAGTTGTAGTAGCCGGGTCCGTGCACTTTGCCCGCACCCGAGTTGCCGAGTTGGAACGGCGCGGGCGTGGTGAAACAGTTTGTGTCGAACCACTCGCCTACGGAACCGATGGTCCGGACCGAGGGGCAAGTTACATTGGCGCGATTGGTTACGCCGCTTCCGAGGTTGTCATACGCTGCCTTAAACGTAAGGGGCGTGCCTGACTGCAGCTTGGTGATGGTACTCAACTGCCATCCTCCGAGCAACAGTTGCGTCGGCCGCGAAGCATTTGAGGCCCACTGCTGGCCGCGTCCAAAGGGTAGCTGGTAGACGAGGGCGGCAATGAAGTTCTGCGGAACGTTCGGAGCCTGATTTGTTCCCTCGCCGCGATTGTAGCGATCATCGAGCGGCCACCAGACACTCATGTCGTCGATCTCTTTCGACCACGTGTAGTTCACGCGCCCGGTGAGACTGCGGGTAAAGTTGATCCTCATCTCGGCTTGCAGGGCATGGTAGATGGAAGATCCGTCCGCGCCCGCGTAGCCGATGTTCGTTGCGTACTGATCGCCTGCTGGGTCGAAATACTGGTATGGGAGGCGCGAGTTAAACGGCGTGTCTCCTGGAGGCGGAGTGTTGATGTTGTAGCGGCGGAAGAGATGAATGCCGCGCGTTCCCACATACGTCAGACTGAAAGCCGTGGCATCGGTGATCTTCTGCTGCACACCGGCGTTCCACGCATAGGCGACGTCCGGCTGCATGTTCTTGTTCATGAAGCTGACGGAAATGCCGGGCGGTGGTGCGATCGGCGCGTTGGTTGGGGTTGGGATGTATTGCGGCAGTCCTGTGACACTTAATGGCGTAAGCGGAATGTTCCGCTCCTGTGCGGGATTGGTGAAGACTTCGAAGAACGGGAAGTTCCGTTCTAGGAAGCCGCCCATGGCTCCGAAGTTTCCGGGGAAATGCGTGACGCCAAAGGCGCCTGTGAGGGTGGTGTTGCTGTTTCCGGGTGTGTAGGTAAAGCCGACTCTGGGCGACCATCCGCCATAGTAGTTGTTGACGTCAGGCGCGCGGTTGCTGCTGGTGGCAAAGTCGAGTACGCCATTGGCGAGATCGAAGTTCGACTGGTGATTATCCTTGTCCACGGCAGGGGTGATGAGGTCCCAGCGCAGCGCGAGAGTGAGTGTCAAGTTGCGTTTCACGCGGTATTGGTCTCCTGCATAGGTGCCTAGCAGAATCGCGCGGGTTGCGGGATCGGTGGCTACATAACCGCGATCGAGGTAGGAAGGCAGTCCGAGCAGGAAGCTGGCGAACTGATTGCCGCCGACGGGGTTCACGCAGTTGGGGTTCATGGTGCAGCTGCTGGTGTAGTCGGAGATGTAGGTGAAATCGCCGTTCTTGTTCGCGTCGGAATTTGTCAGCGATGCCTGCAGGCGGCGGAAATCCTCACCGAAGGTGAATGTATGCGCGCCCCATACTTTGGTGAGGTTATCGGTGATCTCGTAGGAGTTGCTGATGCGGTGTGAGTTGGTCCAGCCCTGCGAGCCGGTTGAGGCAATATTGCCGATGCTGAAGTTACCCATGCCGGTTGCGCCGAAGGCGGCGTCATTGCCGTTCGGAATGCCGAGAGCGGTATTCTCGTTCGTGCCCAGATCATTGCCGTAATCCTGGGTGTAGAAGCGATTGAAACCGAAGCGCAGCTCATTGAGCATGGTGGGAGAAAATGTGCGGTTGTAACCGATAACCGCATTGTGATTGCGGCTCTTCGCGTTTACGTCGCCGATTTGGATGAACGGTGTACCTGGCGACGGCGCTGACAGGTCGCGACGCTGATAGGATTCGCGACCGAAGATCCGGTCTTTTTCGGTGAGCTGATAATCGGCCTTGACGTCGAACTGGTGGTTGTCGTCGGGCTCGACGGTATTGGCCTTGTAGTTATTGCTGATGCTGGACTGATCGGTTGCCGCCGGCCAGATTGTGTTTCCGGAAACCATATTTGCGGAAGCCGGATCGAAACGGTTTGCGGGAATTTGCCAAGCGTCTCCCTGCGGCGTGCTGACAGTTGGAAATGGCTGCTGCGTTTGTGGATCGAAGATCGGATTCGGGAACTGGCTCTTCAGGAAGGTGCCTTGCGTCATCAACTCTGTTGGCACGGTAAGGATGTAGTTGATGCCGTTGCTAAGCAGGAGCCCCTGATAGTCGAGGAAGAAGAAGGCTTTATTCCGGATGATGGGGCCGCCGAGCGACCCTCCGAACTCGTTGGCGCGGTATAGAGCCTTGGTGGTTGCGCCCCAGTTGTGCGCGTTCAGTACATCATCGCGGAAGAACTCATAGGCGGAACCGTGAACGGCATTGGTGCCGGACTTGATGAAGGCGTTGACCTGGGCTCCGCCGTAGGTGCCCACGGTGATGTCGGCGTTGTTGGTGGAGATCTTCATCTCCTATATCGAATCGAGTGGCGGAGTGACGTTGATGAAGGCGTTCAGCAGCTCCATATTGTTTACGCCGTCGAGCGTGTAGGTGGTGCCACCCCAAGGCATTCCGTTCACGCTGGCGGTGATGGGGCTAAAGGATCCGGCGCCCGCCGCTGCTTCAGGCGCACTGCCGAAGCCGGCTCCGACCGATCCGGGTACTGTCTGAACCAGTTGAGAAAAAACGCGCCCGTTCAGAGGGAGGGTCTTCACCTCTTGTCCGCTGAGGACTTCTCCCAGAGATGAACTGGTGGTGTCGATCAGTGCGTTGGCGGCTGTCACCGTGGCGGACTGGTTGGCAGTGCCAACCTGCAGGGTAATCGGCAGCGGCGTGGTGTTGTCTACGGTCACCACGATTCCCTTCGAGATCATCGTCTGCATGCCGGGTGCTGCAATGGCGATCTGATAGTTTCCCGGCGGCAGGTTGTTTGCCTGGTAGTTGCCTTGGGAGTCGCTCACTGTCGAGGAGCTGATCCCAGTGTCCTGGTTAGTGACGGTCACACTGGCATTTGCGATGGCTGCGCCAGTGGAATCGGTTACTGTCCCAACGATGCGCCCACTTACGCCCTGGGCAGCAGACATGGGGTTGCAGCCAAAACAACAAGAAGCGCGAATATTCTCCAGTGACCCAAGTCAATTACTTTGCGCCGGTATATGTCCTGAAATCTCATCTTGACCTCCTACCTCGTCGTCTTATTGGCCTTCCGAACACTCGCAACGCTAAAGATCAAGATGAAGAATGCGCCAGTTACCCGGGGATACGAAACGGCTTCATCTGGCGTTTTCCTTAACATTCCGCTACGTTTCACCCTGTTACAGGGCACGTTACATGCGTCTGGAGAGGGCTTTCTCGCGCAGGGCGCGAGAAATTGCCCAATACATGAAGCAGGGTTTGACTCACATCTAAACCAGAAGGTGAGAGGTGGGGGGATATTCTAGGGCCTGCGACAGATAAGGTTAATGCGATGGACCAGCGCCCGCAGTGGGTTCGGGTTTTGCAGGTTGAAGGCGATGGACGGAAATCAGGTCAGCGCCCAAAACCTGGTAACCCTTCGCCATCTGGACGCGCACTAAAGCCTGAAACGGCAGGGGTTCTTTTTTGTTGCTGTTCATTCTGTCGAGGACGTTATTCAGGCGTTCGACTCCCTGCTTCGAAGTGGCAAACATGGCTGCTCCTTCGGTCCCCTTGGTATCGAGGCCACCGATAATGGCGATCCACCGCCCTGGCGTAACACCGGGAGCGATGGTGATGAGGCTGTAATCTGCGGTCAGAACCTTACTCGTCTGATCGCGCTCAGTGCCGTAGGTTGATGCTTCTCCGTCGCGGGGATGCGCATCCAGAATCTGCGCTCGCCATTGTTGGTGGTGCTGGTCAGGATTGCTATAGCTGAAGTCGCCAGCTGCCATCAACTGGGCGACGGCGGGATTCTGGAAGGGCGAGCTCAAAAGGATGACATTGTGCTGGTTCAGGTGATCGGGAGTTACATCGCGGCTGGACTTCAGGGTCGGTTTCACGCCCATGCGACCCAACAGGCCCGCCAGCATTCCAACCGCCTCAAGCTCTCCTGTGCCTGTGTATCCGTTCTCGTAGTAGAGTTGGCCGGCTTTGGCGACGATCTCGGGGTTTGCAGCAAACTCACGCGCCACATGAGGATCGACCACAGCGCCCCGGCTATCGATGGCGCCATGCCGGAAGCGGAAGAGGTCGTTTGAGTCGTCGAGCAGAAAGACGGCGTCGGGGTACGCAATAACGGGCGAGGCATCGCTGCCGAGAAAGCGCGCCCAGAAAGATTCCACTACTCCATCATTAGGAACTGCTACTGCTCCGGTTGCGCTAAGGCGTTTCTCAGTTCGCCAACCTCCTAGCCAATAGCCAAAAACGGCCATCGCGATTGCCGCAGCGACGACGAACCCCCATCGCGATCGGATTGGCTTTGCTTGTTTTTCGGTTGTCTTCTCGGCGGACGCTTCAGTGGCAGAGTCTGCGATAGCTTCGAGATCGCTCAGGGCTGGAAGAGAAGCGGGCATCGCTTCAAAGGTGGGGATGTAGTGTCCTTTCGGGAACTGGATCAGGATTGGATCGCGGTTACCTTCGACGTCGTAATACTCCTTGAGCTTGACTCTGAGCCGATGGCTTTGCACCCGTACGATTGGATCCAATTTGGGGTCAAAGTCAGGCTTGCGACCCATGCCTCGACGCCGATGGTGTATTCCTTTAAGCTCTCGGCTGCGCCGCTGATCGTTTTGTCAGTTAAAAACTGAAACAGAAGCTGCAGGGTTGCAGCATTTCGGAAGGTAGTGGATTGAACTACGCGACGAACCTGCTCCTTGCAATCTTCAATCGACGGTTCATTTGCGGGCGCATGCGCCAATGCGTCGACGTTTGCCAAGCCGGTCCTCAAATCTTCCCCGCAAGAAAAAATCGTAGCATCTGGTGCAGAAACGGAGCAACTTGAGACAGTCCTTGAGGTGTGGGGTTTAAGAGTCCGTGGGATCAATTCCGTCATAGAAACGGGCTATCGACGGCTACACCTGATCAGAGGCTATGTTTCATCGCACGTTCTTCAGATTCGCAGCGCTCATGGCTGTGGCATCCACAATGATGGCTTGCAAGCTCAACCGCCTATGGAACCGCTGTGCTTGTTAACGCCTACAGAAGATTCGACGCATGGCACGCCATGCACGCTTTGATTGCACGACGTTATTGGTGGTGCCAGCGTCGCTTCTATAGGCGAAAGAATTCGCGCTAATTTCGGCTGCTGGTATCGAGGTCCTGTCTGACTGTGCCCTATGAAACAGGAACTGAAAAGGAAACCACCCAAGGCCAAAAAATATTGCAAGCGACGAACTAAGACGTGCATGAAGGAAATCTAAATGAACGATTAGCCGCGTACCAGAATATTCATCTCGTTACAATCGGAACTACATTCTTGAACTATTCAAAAATGCTCAAAAACAGATCGAAATTTGCAGCCATTGCGTCCTCTCCTGTGTTTTTCATTTTTAAAGGTTTGCTGTTCCGAGTTGTTAGTGCCTCCCGATCCTTACTGCCCTGATCCCGGAATCACCGATGTTGTGACGTTTGTCACTGTTCCTATTCTTCTAGTTTGTATCGCTTTTTTTTGCCAGCTATATTCCAGCACGGCGCTTCCCGTATTGATCCCAACACATCTCTGCGATGCGAATAGAATCGGGCCTAGTTTGAAGGCCCGAGATTGCAGTTGCCATCGGTCGGGGCCGTATACAGAAGAGCGGCGCCGGATAGTAGAACGAAATAGTCTTGAAGGACGCGACCACCGCGATATGTATCACGGGGCAGCCGCGCGCGCCTTGATCAGTTCGTCGAGATAATCCGGGTTGGCTTCGTCCCGCACCAGATGTGGGTAGCGGTCGCCGCCGTGGTAGTCGACCTTGCACGTCCGGAAGTAATCGTCGACAACAACCAGAAGCTCGATAGGATTCGACGTCCCATTGGCGGATTTGATGGCATCCTCGAGCCCGTCATGCGTATAGACGCGGCCGTTCACACCAACCACTTTCATCCCTGACGTAATGCCGGCTTTGTATGCGGGACTTCCTACGATCGAATCCGTAACTGTGCCATCCTCGCTGAGCTGGAGTCCGATCGAATAGACATCGCCCGGGTTGCCGCGCCGTCCTTGCAATTTCGAAGGCTCTCCGTTGTAGACAATCTTCCATCCGGCGTTTTCGATTCCTCCTACGGGCGCATCGGGCGAAGTGGAGTTTAATCGCTCGCGGAAGAAGCCCGCCCAGTCATAGGGCGCGACCGCATTCAGCGCGCTCACCAGTTCATCGAAGGTGTAGGTCTTCACCTCCGGACCGTTGTTGGGTCCGCCATGAAACGCATGACAGAAATCGTCGATGGACTTCTGGCCCTTGGTCTCACGATGAATGATTGTGGCGACTTCCAGCCATACCAGATCGCCTTCATCGTAGTAATCCGTGCCGCGGCGCCAGTTGAGCCAACCGCGCGCGAAGCCAGGTATCGGTTCACCGACTGCAGTATCGAGTAGCGGACGCCATGTGCGCCCGGGACGTCCCGGGCCAAGCATCGCCGCGATTGACGCCAGGTACTCGTGATACTGCTCCGGGGTCCATAAGCCGCCGCGCGCAGCCAGCATGGGCCCGAGATAGTCTGTGAGACCCTCGTAACCCCACAGCAGGTCGGTCTTCATTGGCGTCTCAAAATCGGGAGTAGCGAGGTCGGCCGGACGGCGAAACTTGCCGTTCCACGAGTGGGCAAATTCATGTGCCAGCAGACCACCCAATGACATGCCGGCGCTGGGCATCAGCAATGTGCGTTCCGGAAGGCGGCTGTCATTCGATTCGTGATGCTCGAGCCCGAAATGCGCGACGTGATCGCTGAGCGCGAAGAGGAAGTGGTAATCGCGGTAATGGCGTGCGCCGAAGAGCTTGCCCGACTCGGCAACCAGGTTGATCATGGCCTTCTGGATCTGCGGGCTCATGTTGAGCGCCGCTTCGCTGTCCGCGGCCATGTCGATTTCATGGTGAACGGGCTCGCCCGGAGGGGTAAGGTCGATCGCGCGATAGTATTCCCCGGCAATTACAGGTGAATCCACCAAGAGATCGAGCGAAATCGGCTTGAATGAAACCTGATTTCCGGATTGAGTCGCCACAGGAAGAGGCGTGCCGAATTTCCAGCCTTTGGGCACCACCAGGGTTGCGCTATACATCAGTTGTGCGGCCGGTGTGCCCGCGGGATAGAGCACGGCTTCATTCCATTCGAGGATCATTAACTTGTCTGTGGCAGAGCCGCCGAGGGGTTCGATGAAGTCATACCGAACATCAAGCTGTGTGGCGCCGGCAGGAATGTCGACGTGGAAAGTGAAGACATCCAGCAGATCGCGCTGCCAGGGAATCGTCTTTCCATCGGCCTCGAATTTGAGACCAGTGAGATCCGAAAGTGGACCATCCGGTCCATGTTCTCCAGGAATCCATTTTGGATAGTAAAGCGTCAGCGGCCCGGGCTTGACCGGTAGCACTTCATGAACGTGTAGGATTTTCTGCTGCGTCTGCGTCGCGTCAACAGTGAGTGAGATCGCCTCACCGGATTGTGCTACGGCGGCGGGTACAGCCAGCATCGAGGCCAGAGCGAGCGGCCAAACGACGCGTTGGAGGCATCGTTTCATTTGAAGGGTCCTTATATAGAGACGTGAAATCCCCACGCGCATCATATCTCGGCGGGAATTTCCGTAGCATAATTATTTTCTGGCAAGCCTCGGGATCTTGGAATAGGGTCCCGTGCGTCCGAACCGAATTCCAAAGCTATTGCTTACGGCATCATCCTGAGAGGCGATTGGGCGGCCTTCCATCGTACTTATTCACGCGCCCGAGAGGTGGCTGTTAGGATGGCTCGAACAGAGGGGTGACTATCTCTCAAGAGACCAGGCAAAACTATGAACCTTCCTGTCGAACCTCCTATTCTTCCCATGCTTGCCAAGCGGATTGATGAACTGCCTATCGGTACCGAGTGGGTCTATGAGCCAAAGTGGGATGGCTTCCGTACTCTGATTTTTCGCGATGGAAATGAGCTTCTGATCCAAAGCCGGGATGAGAAAGCGCTGAATCGTTATTTCCCGGAGCTGATCGATCCTTTGTTAGAGCAATTGCCCAACAAGTGTGTTCTTGATGGTGAAATTGTCATATCGAGAAATGGCGCGCTGGATTTCGATGCGCTACAGCTTCGCATACATCCTGCTGCATCGCGAGTGAAACTGCTTAGTGAGCAGACACCAGCCTCTATCGTATTCTTCGACCTGCTTGCGGAGGACAATCACGATTGGAGAGAGAAGGTATTCAGTGAGCGGCGCGAAAAGCTGGAAATTATTCTCGCCGCAGCGAAGTCTCCGATTCACATCACTCCTGCCACAGATGACCTGGCCCTGGCGCAAGACTGGTTCCGGCGATTTGAGGGTGCGGGCTTTGATGGTGTCATAGCCAAAGCCAAAGACAATATTTATGAATCCGACAAGCGCACGATGTTCAAGGTCAAGCACGAACGCGATTGTGATTGCGTGGTGGCTGGTTTTCGCTGGTACCGCAAGGGCGACCGTCCTGCAATCGGCTCTCTGCTGTTAGGACTCTATGACGATTCCGGAGTATTGCAGCATATTGGAGTATGTGGGAGTTTTCCTCTCGCAAAACGGTATGAACTCGTTGAGTTCCTGAAACCCTATCGCCAGAATGCGGTCGCGGATCATCCGTGGAAGGGAGCATTCGAAGAAGAGGCCGGAGATGGCAATAGCTCACGAAGGCCAGGTGGGCAGAGCCGCTGGAGTCAGGGCAAAGATCTCTCCTGGGAGCCTATTCGATTGGAACTCGTCGCGGAAGTCGCCTATGAGCACATGCAAAGCGGCCGTTTCCGTCATATGGCGCAGTTTCGCCGCTGGCGCTTCGATAAAAAACCGGAAGATTGCACATATGAACAACTGGAAATCGTGCCACCAGAAGAACTGAAGGCAATTTTTCCGGAGAACCGCTGAATAGTTACTTCGTTGACTTGGTTTTCGATTTTCGAGGCCTGCGATTGGGATCGTCATCCGGATCGGGAGTTTCTTGATCTGGGCGCATATCCTCAGGCACATTCACGAGGTTCACCCGCACCCTTGTCCAGGTGGAAAATCTGCCGCGCATTGAATCTACGAGTACATCGGCGGGATTTAAATGCTTTGCCACTTCTGCATGTTTCGTCTTCCATCTGTCGAGACCCGCGAGGGCTGCATCCTTGTCCGGCGAATTGGCGACTACAATCAGCGGCATCTTAACGCGTGCTTTCCTGGCGCGAGAAGGTGCGACCCGGGTTCCTTCACCTGCTGCTTTGCGGAAGTGAGGCGGCCATGGAGCGTCCCCCAGGCCAGCTGCATCGTCTCTTGCGGTCATCTCAAGAAGTTTTTCCAGAGAGCCGGGATAAGCGTCCATATCGGCATGAGGATCACCGATTGCGGCAAACCGTTTTGGCACTGTAAGTACGGTGAAGTCAGCAGGATCACAATCCTGCACTTCTCCCCACGAAAGCGGAGTGGATACGCGCGCATCCGGAACAGGCCGGACAGAATAGGCGGATGCTGTCGTGCGATCTTTGGCGTTCTGGTTATAGTCGAGGAAGACGCCATGCCGCTCTTCCTTCCACCACCTGGATGTGGCCAACGCCGGTGCTCGCCGTTCAATTTCGCGCGACAATGCAAGCGCGGCGCGGCGGACTTCTTCAAAAGTCCATTTCGGCTCAATCCGAATATTGACGTGCATGCCTCGCGATCCGCTCGTTTTTGGCCATCCTCGAAGTCCGAGTTCATCGAGAAACGCATACACTTCGAGGGCAACTCTGCGGACATCCTCCCAGCTCACGCCGGGACCGGGATCGAGGTCGATTCTTAATTCATCGGGATGATCGAGATTGTTGGCGCGTATGGCGTGAGGATGTAGCTCAATGCAGCCCAGATTCACAATCCACACAAGCCCGGCAGTATTGTTCACCACAAGTTCTTCCGCGGTTCGTCCCGACGGAAAAGAGAGCGTGACGGTATGCAGCCACGAAGGATGGTCGGCAGGAGCGCGCTTTTGGTAGAAGGCCGCTGCCTCAGCTCCATTTACAAAGCGCTTCAAAACAAGTGGGCGATCCTGAACTCCAGCCAGAGCGCCGGGAGCTACCGAGAGGTAATAGCGGACAAGATCAAGTTTGGTAAGACGGATCTGCCGTGAGAAGTAGAGCTTGTCCGGATGCGTAACATGCACCTCATGACCATCGATCGAGAGGATTTCCGCTGCTTCCGTTTTCGGCATTCGCGCACCTCTGGCCATATACGCCAGATGGATGCGGCGATGGCGGCGGGGTATGGCTATAGGCTATGAATTGCCTAAACCCCGCAGATGCCGGTTCGACATCCATCATCGAGTCACTTCGGCCGCAGGAAGGTCCATCTTGATCATCCCCATCATAGCTTCCACGGCTTTGGGGTGGCTGATCAACTCGCCGATATTGCGCGGCACAATCTGCCAGCACAGGCCGAAGCGTCTGTGAGCCAGCCGCAGGCCATGGGCTTGCCGGCTCCGATCAGCTTATCCCAAAGTAGCTGTCAATCTCTTCCTGAGAGTCGCAGCGCACAAAGAAAGAGAAGGCGAGGTTGATCTGATGCGCGGGCCGCCATTGAGAAAGACTATCTCCTGACCCTCAAGCCCGAGACAAAAGGGAGCTTTGTCATGAGAGCCGTAATACCGAAAATTCGAAGGGACAATCGAGAGGAGGTCCCCGCCCTCTTTAACAGTGCATTATTCTTAATTGTTTTCTTTGTAAGCCCACAAAATCTTGACCAACTTACGTTCCGATGGCTCCGTTCATTCCTCTCTACTCCATTGAAATCATTACTACTCCGGCCTTCTTAGTCATCGGTTAACCGAAGGGTTGTAGGTTCGCTGCCATCTGAGGAGCACTCGCTCATCATGTAAACTACAGAATCGCTTATATCAGCGCCGTTACCAACAGAAAATTTATCGTCAGCGTCCGTCAGGAAAATAATCTGTGCTACGCGGCATCCTACTAAGAGGGGAAGGCCGCCAGAAACGATTGAACATGGCTGCCAGAGTTCTTCATTTTGGACCCGATAACTGCAATCGACTGCTGGTGCTCCGCAGCGACGGCTACTCTGTGGATCCCTGCTTTTCCCTGCGAGAATTTCGCTCCTTATTGGAACAAGGAGCCGACCTTAAGGCTGTGCTGGTTGCGGCGCCACCTGACATGGAGCGCCGGCAAGTAGTCACGCTAACCCGTGAAAAGTCGCATGCTGGCCTGGTCCTGTTCGATAGCTCCTGTTCTGGCGTTGCTGAACGTGAATTCGACCTTGTCATCCCGCCGCTGATGCGCCCTGAGGATTGGCTGCGACAAATCGCCGGCTTGATCGAGAAGAGCCGTGTCCTGATTGCTACGGCCACAGCGGTACGCGAACAGTCGGCACGATTGAGGAAAGATTCCGGGGTTGCGAGACGAAAATCCATGATCGAGAGGGAGAGATCTGCTACAGAGCGAGCCAAGGCAAAGGAGGCTATTGACCATACCTCGCAGAAGCCGGATCTTTTCGACAAGTAGCTGTCGCACTCTGGAGCGATGCTATATCGCGATTCCAAAGAGCAGGCGGATACTCCGGTGATCTCAAAGTCACGAATAGCGTCCACGAGAATGCACGCATCGCTTCGCTGCTCCGGTCAGGAGATCGTAGAGTCTTTGGTCACGATAGAAAAGGCAGTTACCAACAGCGGAACTACCAACTGAAAAGCCCGCCTACACAACTGTTCTGCAGCTTTTCATAGCGTCATCTGACGCACCTGATTCCACGGCAAAATGCGAAGCTCGTTACAATCGCCTTGGCCCTGAGCATTCCCGGTGCGTTTACGTGCTGTTGCGCTCGATAGATCTTCTAAAAAGTGAACTTGCCGGTGAACTGTATCTGGCGTGGGCTTCCCAGAGGATTCGTGATAACGCCTACGCCCTGACTGCTGAAGGCGTCGGAAGGAGCATTTGGACCTAGCGGTGTAATGCCGGGGGGATTGTTGAAATCCGACCCGGTGAAGTTATTGCCCGGTGTGTCAAAGCTGGGTGTGTTGCTGATATTGAAAAAGTCAATACTGAAGCGAAGGTTGTAGGCCTCATGAATTCGCGTTTCCTTGAAGATGGAAACATCGGCACGCTTCTGGAAATCGCCACGGAAGATATTGCGGCCGCCTTTCCCAAAGGTGGATTCATAGGTGTCGCACACAATCGCGCCAGCCGTTGAGGGTCCGCAAGGCGGAACGCCGGATTCGCCCGGCTGGAGTGAGGGATAGGCAAATGCTGTGGGCTTGAAGGCCACCTTGTCCGGAGCGACGGTCGCGCCGTTGAAGTTAGCAAATGCTCCGCTGTGACCAGTGAGTGCCTGGCTCGGCTTGACTCCCGGGCCGAGCGGCAGGACTGGGTTCGTCAGGAAGTCATTCGACGCGAAGTAGATGCCGCCTACAGTTCCACTGAAGTCATACACGTTGTAGGGCTGGCCGCTCTCGAAAACGATGATGCTGGACATACCCCAGCCATTCACGAGCTTATTGGCGAAGGCGTTTGAGACACTAAATTTCGGCAACTGATAGTCATAACTGATGGTCACAACGTTGGTGCGATCGTAATCGGAAGAGGCGTAGCCCGATCGCAGGTTACGGGGATCATTACCGTTGTAGAAAAGGCCGTAACCGCTGCTTTCATCGAGCGAGTGCGACCAGGTATAGGAAACCATGAAATCGAGACCATTGCGGAAGCTCTTCTGGGCTGAAGTGAGCAGGCCGTTGTAATGGGAAATGCCTGCCGTTGTCCAGGCAACGGAGTTGGGACTGTAGCCAATATAAGGTGTTCTTAAATCGGTATTGCCGCCAGTGGATGTGTTGTAGGGTTCGGTAGCCAGGTTGTTGCCATTGGAGTCCACAGCGTTGTAACCGTAGCTGTAAATTTGTCCGTTGACTGGATTCGTTGGTGTTGCCACCAACGGTTGATTAAAGGGGAGAGGAATGGTCTGCCGCACGCCATGATTTCCGGTGTAACCGACGGTGACGGCAATATCGGGCCGCACCTGCCATTGCCAGTCGAGGCTCCAGTTTTCCGTGTAAGGAAGCTTGTTGTTGATGCCGTAGGCGCCGAAGAGGTAAGGGCTGGCTCCATTGATGAGTGCGGCTTGATTCGGCAGGTTGTTGATGAAATCCGCAGGATTGTTGTCTACCGGTGGAAGCGTGGCGCCGAAGGGATTTTCAAAGGTGCTGGACGAGGTTGCAGTGATCTGCTGAACGAACGGAGGTTGCAGGGTGACGCCGAACGGGCCATTGAATCCAAATCCGGCACTGGGAGAGAAATTCGTGAAGTACTCGCCGCGGTCGTAGTACATGCCAAACCCTGCACGCCATACGATGGCGGGTGTTGGGCTGTAAGCGAGTCCGACGCGGGGTGCGATGCCCCATTGACGCTGTTTGAGCGTGGAATCGCTTGCGCCGGGCGTGGCGTATTGCTTGTTATTGCCGGCAACAATGAGTCCACTGTTCTCGATGGTATCTGTGGACAAATTGTATTGATATTTGGTGGCATCGAAGTTCACGAGGTGGCCGTATTTCTCATACAGTCCGCCGTCGTAGTCGTAGCGGACGCCTGCGGTGACAACTAGACTGGGAGTGAGTTGCCATTTGTCCTGCGCGTAGGCTCCCACCTGAGGCGCGCGATAGTAGCGGTTCGTGGGGCCGACGAAATATGCAGAGCTGGAGGAGCGCAACGGACCGCCCTGGAGAAAGTCTGCGAGCGAATTGAATCCAATGCTCGCAACCTGGCTGGCGCGATTGAGTATATTGAGCTGTGTATAGTCGTAATTGGCCCCGAACGACAAGGTGTGGCGTCCCAGGACCCAGTTAAGATTGGTCGTTCCTTCAAAGGTATTTTGCGCAAAGCCAGTGTTCGCAAAGTTCGAGCCGGGTCCGATGTCGAGCGAGTTGAAATTCGTGTCGAAGTTTCTGACGCTGACAGCAGGAAGATGAGGGCTGCCGAAGACATTGATCCCCACAGCATCTGGTCCGAAAGGCTGACTGGTAAACGAGCCAATCTTCATGCGTAGGAAGCCGAATTTCTGGTCCCACGACAGCTTGGGATTGAAGATCTTTGTGTTTTCCAGAGAAAAAACCTGGCTGCCGGAGTTAAACGTTTGCGGAAAACCGAGCAGGGGAGTACTGGAAAACGGGCTCGTCGTGGGGTCGTGCTGATAGTAGTACTTGCCGGACAAAGTATCAGTCTTGGTCAGGTTGTAGTCGATGTTGAGGAGCGCGCGGTCGGCAAGGAAGATAGACGTTGGTCCGACGAAGGTCACGTTGAATGCTGCATTCGGATCACTGGTGGTTGGCGACGGGATGAGCAGAGAACCATTCGGCGCTTTGGCCTGAAGATATTTGAGGGCGACGGGATCGATCGTGGCCGTGGGAGAAAGCCCAGCTTGCACGAGCACTGGTGCGAGGCCTGAGGGACTGCGATCATCGGTGAGCGAGCTTGGGACATGGAGCTGGCTTAGGGAATTCAACTGATCGGTAGCCCGAGTGTATTGATACGCAGTGTAAAAGAAGAGCTTGTCTCTCTTGATTGGACCTCCAACAGATGCCCCCGCATCATAACGATGGAGATCGGGGGTGGGCAGACTGTTCTGCTTAAAGAAAAACGGGTCCGCATTTAAAGCCACATTTCCAAGGGTCCCGAAGAGCGCGCCGTGAAAGGCGTTCGTGCCGGATTTGGTGGTCACGTCAACGTGTGCGCCGGCGGTATCACCTTGTGACACATCGAACATTGACGTGTTGACGCGCATCTCGGAAATGGTTTCCTGCGGCGGTGTTGGCAGCGCCTGCCCGATAGCATCATAGATTGAAGTATTTGTTTTGATTGTGCCGCCGTTCTGGAACGACTCACCTGTATTGAGCACTGCGCGGTTGGCGCTGACCTGGCTGGATGATGCGCCATTGAACAGGTTGTTCGCCATGACGCTGTTGAAGGTGAATGTATTGCTGGACAGTCTCTGACCATTGGCCCAGATGTTCTGATTGCCTAGGCCAGTATTGGTTCCGGTATCGGAAAGCAAATCTGCACTAACGCCGGGGCTCAGCGTAGCCAGTTGGGTAAAGCTGCCCGTCCCCAGCGGGCGCGAAGCGATTTGCGCACTGTCGAGCACATAGCCATTCGTCGTGTCCACAGAATTCAACAGCGGCATGGCCGCAACCACAATGGAGGTGGTGACGGAGCCAGGCTTGAGCTGAACGTTGAGCGTTGTCGAGCGATCCGCCTGCACCTGGATGGAGGGGAACTTCGACGTGTCGAACCCCTCGTGGGAGAAGGAAAGAGAGTAAGTTCCAATGGGCAGATCCTGCACCAGGTAGGCGCCGTTGCCTTGCGTCGAGACCTGCCGCGTAGCTCCTGTCTGATTATTCGTGACTGCGATTTCAGTACCCCCAATGACGGCTCCTGAGGTATCGGTGACAGATCCGTTGATGCGGCCGAGCGTCTGCTGTGCGGATGCGGCGACCGTAAATACGAATGCGCTGGCCGAAAGGAATAACAAAGTTGCAGCTTTTGTAAACGGCATAAGGCCTCACATTTGGTGACTTGTCGTGTCGAGTGAAGTTATTGCTGGACAACCATCTCGTGTCCCTGAAATCGACAACAGTGATAACGGAAGCGTGTGAAGAAGGGATGAATGTTTACTGGAGCCGTTTTGATCGCGGCATCAGTGTAATGGAGCATTCGATAAATCCCAGGAGCACCTTATAGCACGGACTCCTGCTGAATCCAATTCAAAAGTAGGACCCTGATGACTCAGCGCATTCCCTGATGGCGATGAAATGCATACAATTAAGGGCATGGATGTCGTTTCGCCCCAGTGCCTTTCCCGCAAGACCGCAGCCTTATCACTCGGTCTTCTGCTTTGTCTCCCGCTTCTGCTTTCCGCTCAGGACAACAAGCGCGGGCGCAAATACACGCCGCCTCCGCCGACCAGCAAAATCACAGTCACTGTGACAAAAGCTACGAACGGCAAGCCTGTGGAAAACGCAGGCGTGGTCTTTCATCCGATCAAAAACGGCAAAGATGAAGGCAATATGGAATTGAAGACCAATGAAGACGGCAAGGCTGTGATCGATGTGATTCCGATAGGAGACACGGTTCGCCTCCAGATCATTGCGACTGGTTTTCAGACTTACGGAGCTGATTACCTGATTGACTCGGAGACTAAGGACATCGAGGTCAAGCTGCTGAAGCCGGGACGCCAGTATTCGATCTACGAAAAGCACAGCAACTCGCAGATTGGCGGACAGGACGAGACGAAACCTTCAGACCAGAGCGAGCAGCCCCACTAGCAGCGGGTTCTGAGCGTTAATCCTCATCCTCGTCAGAGTGCAGAGCTGTGATTTGCACGCGCCCTTCGCAGACGGTGAGGGGATGGTTCACAGTAAAGCTCTCGGTTGCACCCGGTGCGGTAACATTGATGCGTGCGACGACGGGACAGCCGTCTCCGGTAGACCATCCTACCTGAAACCATGCTTCGCCCTTTGGATCGATCGTTATTTGCGTGTCCGGCTTCGCCGCGGTTGCCTGCATGGGGCCCTGTGAGAGCCGCGCGCTGATCGACGATGCGCTTACGCGATCCACGACCAGATTTGCTACCGGCGTTCCAGTTTTATCGAGAAGGGAAATGGCCGGATAGCCGCTGATGCGACACGGCGCTAAGCCTTCATTATCAAAGGCCAGCTTGATGGCGCGAAAGTTCCCATTCACCGCGGCTGCAATCTCAGTGACTGACAGGTCTTTGCCCTCGCATGGGAGGGCTGTAGCGGATGCGCTCGGCTCGCGCTTGACCAACTGCGGGCCTGCTGCTACCAGATATGGAGCGTTGGGATTTGTCCCGCCATGGGCGCGCGGCGCGTCTTCATTCAGCATCACAGGTGCGCTGCCCCTTAGCGACGAATTCCGCGTCGAGTGCGCACAGCTATCGATGAGTGGCCACATTATCAGAAGGCCGCTGATCAAAGCAATGGAGGAGAGACGGGACAGCGGGGGAGTCATGTGGGCCTCGGAGCACTCGGTGAGATGGTTACTGCACCAGATAGGTTGCAAATGCTGAATCGGAAATGTCCTGCGTGCCCCACGACGTCAAGCGCACGCCGATGGGTAAAATCAACTCTATGGATAGTTTACAGGGTCGTGTGGCGCTTGTCACAGGCGCTGCCATACGCATCGGGCGCACACTCGCGCTGACGCTGGCGAGCGCCGGGGCGAACGTTGCGGTTACATATCGCGGTTCCGAGGCCGAGGCGCGGAAGACCGTCGCCGAACTCGAAAGTCTTGGTGTGAAGGCGCTTGCGACGCGCTGCGACGTGCGTGATCCCCAGAGCGTTGAAGATGCCATCAATGAAGTGGCAAAGCTGTTCGGACGGCTCGATTTGCTGGTGAACAATGCGGGCGTTTTCGAGACTGCTGTGCTGGAACAGATCACAGTCGCACAATGGGACGCGATGTTCGAAACCAACACGCGCGGGCCTTTCCTTATGGCGAAGGCGGCGCACCCGTATCTGAAAGCAGCACGCGGGCGCATCATCAACATTGGGTCTTTAGGCGGCCTGCACCCCTGGCCTACACATGCGCACTACTGCACGTCGAAGGCTGCGCTGCATATGCTTACGCAGACCATGTCAAAGGCCTTCGCGCCAGAGATCAGCGTCAATTGCGTTGCTCCCGGAATGATTGTGAATGGCGAGGTTTCGGAGGACTACGAGCATTTTGCGCACAAGACTCCGATGCAGCGAAATGGCACGCCAGAGGATGTGGCCGCTGCCGTGATGTTCTTTGCCAGCGGGCCGCATTTTATTACAGGGCAGATCCTGAGCGTGGACGGAGGCCTCGGGCTGTGAGATTCGTTGATTCTGCCCGTGCGGCTCAGAATGACAACGGTCCCCTGCTAATAAGAAAGTGCCCATTGCGAATCGAGCTGCGATGAGCACTTAGGTTTGCGTGCTGTGGTTATCAGATCACTCGATACGAAGCGCCTTTACCGGATCAATGGAGGCTGCGCGCTGTGCAGGCAGGATGCTGGCAATCAAAGCGCAGAATCCCAACGCGATGATGGAACCCGCCAACACCAGCGGGTCCCAGCTTTTTACCTGATAGAGCTTGGCTGCTATCAGGTGGCCGCTGGCAATCGATATCGGTATGCCGATTGCGAGTCCGATAAGTATCTGAAAAAATGCCCCGCGCAGGACGAGCTTGACGATTCTGTTGCGGTCGGCCCCGAGGGCCATGCGTACTCCAATCTCACCAGTGCGGCGCTCGACGGTATATGCGGTGACGCCGTAGAGCCCGACCGCGGCAAGAACGAGCGCCAATAATCCGAAGAGGCCAGTCATCTGGGCCATGGCGCGCTGCTGGTCGAGGTTTGCTTCGACATGTTCCTGCATGGTTTCGATGCCGAGCATAGTAATGTTGGGATCAACTTCACTGAGCACCCGGCGGACCTGCGACTCAAGTCCTTCCATGCTGCCGTGCAACTTCAGCACTGCGCCCTCGATGTAGTGGGTATCGTCGTCGATGGACTGCATCATCGCATTGTCGTAGTTCGTCCGCTGCGCCAGAGGCACGAAGAAGAGAGGCCGTGGTGGATTATGATTGGCGAAGTCCCAGTTATATTTTGCATTGCGCACGACGCCCACAATCTGGAAGGTCGCGCCATATTTCGGCAAGTCGAGGCCGAAACGCTGGCCGAGCGGATCTTCGCCGGGTTTGAAAAACCGCTTCACGAAGGCCTCATTGACCACAGTTACGTTCGGGGTCGAGGCAGTATCCTGTTCAGTGATGGAGCGCCCGCGGAGAATGGGTTCTCCCATCGCCTCAAGATAGCCCACGCTGACGTGGTCCCAGGAAGAGCCGCTAGGGTCATTCATGTTCGGCATACCATGGCCTTCGCGGATGACCAATTCGCCCCAGTTGTCCTGCAGTGGCGCATACTGTGCGAGTGCGGCGCTTTCGACGCCGGGAATATGCGCGAGGCGATCCTGCAGATCGCGGTACATTGCGTCGAGCATCGGTTGCGGATAAGAATTGAAAGGGCCTATAAGGCCGATGAGAGCGCGGTGGTCGAGTTCATACCCAAAGCTCTGGTGCTGCATGTTTTCGAGGCTGCGCGTAAGCAGGCCCGCCCCGGCGAGTAGCACAACGGACAACGTTGCTTGGAAGATGACGAGAACCTTCTGCGAGAGCGACGACCGGTCATGGGTGCTGCGGTTGGCGCCGCGCAAAGCCTCAGCCGGGTCAGCGTGCGTGGCCACCCATGCTGGCGCTGTTCCAAAAAGCACCCCTGTGACGAGAGACAGCACAAAGGCAAAAGCGAGCACTGGAAGCAAAGGGGTGGCGTTAATAGGAACAAACTTTGCGCTATGGAAGGTAAGCGCCACCAATAGCTTCACCCCCAAATACGCGATGATCAATCCGGCGGCACCGCCAAAAACAGAGAGGACAATGCTTTCGGTCAGCGACTGGCGAATGAGCCGTTTACGCGACGCTCCCAAAGCGAGGCGGACGGAAGTCTGCGCGCGCCGTGCGGCGCCACGGGCCAGCAACAGGTTGGCGATATTTGCGCAGGCGATCAACAGCACAAGGCAGCACACGCCGAGCAGAATGCGAAGATTGTCCCCGTAGTTCTCTTTCATAATGCCAACGCCGGTCCCGGCTGGAACGACTTTGACAATCTGTTTTGGCAGTCCGGCCTTGATGCCAGCCATCCAGTCAGCGGGCATGCCGCTGTCATTGACCAGCCATTGGCGGATAAGTGAAGTCATGCGCGCCGGAACGGCATTCGGGTTTGCGCCAGGTTTGATCCGGCCAATGACGCGCAGCCAGGCCTGGAAGTGATGTAGAAAGGAGTTCGCCCCAGTGAAGACAGGCTCCTGCAGGATAGGTAGCCACAAATCTGGCGGATCGCTCCGCAACGTTTCACCGAAAAATCCCGGAGGGGTAATGCCAATGATCGTGAATGGATGGCCATCCAGAATGAACGACGATCCCACTATCTTGGGGTCGGACCCATATTGCTGCTGCCATGTGCGATAGCTGAGCATGGCCACCGGAGCGGCTGCGTCCTGATCGTCGGCGGGCTGAATGGTGCGTCCGGCGAAGGCGCCAACTCCGAAGGTCGAAAAGTAATTGCCACTGATGAATTCTTCGCGCAGGGGTTTAGCCACGCGCTCGCTCTGGCTGCGGCGGGTGCTGACCTGCCGCCCGCCGGCCTGGAACGCGGCTAGCTCTTCGAATTCCGGAGTGTTCTTCTTCATCAATTCATAAAAGGGATAAGAGAACATGCCCCAGTTGTCCTGTGGGCTGCCTTCCACACAGCAATCATCGCCATCGCCTATGCGATATAGGCGGGAAGGATCGACGACTGGCAGCGACTTAAGCATGATCGTATGAATCAGCGAGAAGATGGCGGTTGTCGCTCCGATGCCGAGGGCGAGCGTCAGCATCGCTGTGAGGGTAAAGACCGGTGAAAGCCGCATCTGACGGAGGGCATACACGATGTCTTGTCGCAAAGTTTGCATGATTGTTCTCTCATATGGCATACGACCAGTTCGAATGCCGTGTTCCCGAAGGGCTTAATTAATTGTACGAATCGCTTCGTATATTGGTTAAATGATGCAAAGCGTTCACGCTGCAAATGCCCAAGTCTCGATTTTTGAGACTTGGGCGCCATTCAACTGCAAAGACTAATCAGTGGAGACCTTTTCAAGCCATTTACTGAACTCGGCGACAGGGATCTTCACCATCCCGTGCGCCATGATGCTATTGTCCGTTGGGTTTTGCCGCGGCAACAGCGCAGACCCCTTTCTCATATCCACAAAAGATTGCATTGCAGACTCGGGAATAGCGCCTTCTGCCGTACCCGACGCCTTTAAAGCCTCGTATTCAAATTCAACCTGCCTGTGATAGCGAATGCCAAACAGAAAAGCATCGGCGTGTTCCGCCAGTTCGCCGAGCCTGGGATCGAGAGCGGTCAGAACTCCTTCTATTTCCGGGTTTCGCGTTGGTGTCCATACCATGGTCCAAGTCTCGTCATCGCGTCGCAGATGGGCGAGCTTACCTGCGAAAACCGAATCTGGTGCGTCGTGGGCCAGGTACCGGTCAAGCTCCTCGCGCACGCTCGGGATCCATCCGAACAGCAGCACGTCTGAGCCGAGCACCGCCAGCCAGCGGACATCGTCCATCTCACCGCGCTCCCGCGCAAAGGGTTGAATCACAAGTATAGGAAGTCCACGATACTGGATTAGGCGAGCCCCGCTCTCTACAGCAGACTTATAGATGCGCGCCTGGTCGAAGTGTCCGCTCATCAGCAAACTGTGCTCATTCAGGTAGCCGCCAATGTCATTCTTCGCGACAAAAACAGCATGGTGAATAGACAATGTGCTGTCAGCACCGATCAAGGCTAGAACATCATTGAGGTCCATCCTGTTGCTGTGGGTCATCAGAACAAAGCTGCCCGGCAGTTCCTTGGGCGGCGGACTGTCCATACCGGCCACAATCAGCGCGCTGGGAGAGACAAGAGAAAGCAGCCTCGTGTCAGACGATAAGGCATGGCTGACTGAAGGCGCGAATAATGAGAAAAGAGCAATCAAAATACCTGGGAATCGCCGCATAAAACCTCCGTTGCGCATGAAAGTGGCGCGACCACCCCAGGAATGACAAAAGCCCGTGTTTTTAACTTTTTCTTTAGTGATTTCTCAAAGAAGCAACCCTTCTCAGCAATCTACGAAATTATTCGTAGATTGTCAACGAAAATCTTCGTAGATTTCTGGCGGCTGCCGAACCTACTATTTTTGAGCCCTCCAGAAATTGTCATTTTCTGACGACCGCTAAAAAAGAACCTGCTTTCCTTCGGCGAGAATGACAGGTGCTCGATCGTCATTTTTTTAGATTTGATCGCTCGTTTTCACTGGCACCAGAGACTACTACGTTAACAGCGAAGTGTCGGTTCAATTTTTCTTCACGCGCGCTCTCTGAAATTCTGGAACTGCTGGCAACATTGCCGCGTATTCGGCAACATGACACGCGACCTGCGGTTTGCTCTACGCATGATCTTTTCTCACCGGTGGTTTTCGGCTGCTGTTGTGGTTACGATCGCGCTGGGGATCGGCCTCAACACCATGGTGTTTACGCTGGTCAACGCGGTGTTGTTCAAGCCTGTGCCTGTGCCCGGTGGCGCGCAACTGGTAGCGATCCGCAATCGAAACCTTACGCAAAACGCAGACGACAATGCGATGCGAGTGTCATATCCGGACTTCCGCGATTACCGTGCTCAGTCCTCCTCGCTGGCAGCGCTGGAAGCATCCATTGGCGAGGAGGGTGTGCTGGGCGAGAATGGCATTCCGCCGCAGGCTTACCGAATGGAACGGGCCTCATCGGGCATCTTCGAGATGGTGCACATCCAGCCCATACTCGGACGTGGATTTCTACCAAGCGATGACAAGCCAGGCGCCGCGCCGGTCCTTATTCTTGGGTACGGTGTCTGGAAAGATCGTTACGGCAGCTCGCCTAACGTGATTGGCCGCCAGGTGCGCGTCAATGAAAAACCGGCGACCATCGTCGGCGTCATGCCGAAGGACTTTAAATTTCTTACTAATACAGACATGTGGATGCCTCTGGTTCCGACTCCGGAACTCGAAAAGCGCGATAACCGGTCGCTGCAGCTCTCCGCCATGCTCAAACCCGGTGTGAGCATGATTCAGGCGAATGTCGAAATGAACGGAATCGCCCGTCGTCTGGCTGCTCAATATCCTGACGACAAAGACCTTGGCATTTCTGTTGAGACGTTCCATGAGCGCTATAACGGCGGGCCCATCCGCATCGTGTTTCTGCTGATGATGGCAGCGGTTGGATTCGTGCTGCTGATTGCCTGCGCCAATGTTGCAAACATGATGCTGAGCCGAGCCTTGCTGCGGCAGAGGGAAATGTCGATCCGTTCGGCACTGGGAGCATCTCGCTGGCGGGTTGCGCGTCAGTTGCTGGTCGAGAGCGTGCTTCTCAGCGTGCTTGGAGGCGTGCTCGGGCTGGGCCTGGCCGCGCTTGGAGTTCACTGGTTCGATCTCTCCACACAGAACGTCGGCAAGCCATACTGGATCGAGTTCACCATGAACTACACGGTCTTTGGCTACTTTGCCGCTCTCTGCATTCTTAGCGGACTGGTTTTCGGTACAGCGCCGGCGCTGCGTTTTTCGCGCGTGGATGTGAATGAAGTGATGAAGGAAGGCGCTCGCAGCGCGGGCAGGCATCGCGGCGGCAGCCTTTCAAGCCTGCTGGTGGTTTTCCAGTTCGCGCTTACGCTTGTGCTGCTTACCGGGGCTGGAGTATTCGTACGTAGCCTGCTGGAAAGCCTGTCGGCCAATCGATTGGTGCCGGCGGACCAGATCACGACAGCGCGTATCGATTTCCCTGAAGACCGCTATAAAGGCACGGATGCGCGCCAGCATTTCTACGATCAGCTACTGCCGCGAATCAAAGCGCTTCCCGGCGTGACGCATGTAGCTCTTACATCGAACCTGCCCGGGCTGGAGGCAGCGTCAAGCGATATCGAGATCGAACGTGGCGAGGTAGATAACCCGGCGCATCGGCCTGCGGTGTCGTATGTGGTGCAGTCGCCGGGTTACTTCGAGGCGATCAATCTGCCGATTCTGCTGGGGCGCGATTTCAACGAGATTGACGGCACGGCGAATCATAAAGTCGCCGTAGTCACGCGGGAATGCGCGGAACACTTCTGGCCCAGACAGGTGGCGATTGGGAAGCGGTTCCGTTTCTATGACGACAAGGGCAAGCCGGGCGAATGGATCACCATCGTCGGAGTCTCGGCAAACATCGTCCAGGAACTCAACGAAAAGTCGCCAAAGCCTCTGCTCTTTGTGCCCTTCCGCCAGATGGGCTGGAACGGCATGGCTCTATTGATACGCTCCAGTGGTAATCCCATTCCGGCAGTGCGCGCCGCCGTGCAGAATCTCGATCCGAATTTGCCGCTGCGGGAGGTCTATACCTTGCCTCAGGCGATTCGGCACCAGCAGTGGTATCTGCATCTTTTCAGCAAGCTCTTTTCTGGCTTCGCTTTAATTGCGCTGATGATGGCGGCGGTGGGGATCTATGCCGTTCTTGCCCAGGCGACTAACAGCCGCACGCAGGAAATTGGAATACGCATGGCCCTTGGAGCCAATGCAGGCAATATCCTCAACCTGGTGATGAGACGAGGGCTGTGGCAGATTGCAGCGGGTCTTACTCTCGGCCTCGCTGCAGCGTGGCCCGCGACACGGCTTATGGCAAGCCTGCCGCTTGGGGCCTCTCCCTCAGACCCGCTCGTCTTCATGACTGTCGCCGCAGTACTGGCAATCGTCGGACTGTTTGCCTGCTGGCTGCCGGCGCATAGAGCCGCCGCGCTGGATCCGGTGAAAGCTATCCGCTACGAATAGAGTTCAAGCCAGGCCGGAAATAATCGCGCGGTATTCGTCTTCGGGAAAGGCGCGCAGCGTCTCGGTTTGAACGTTGCCCGTTGAAGCCAGAGTGAGGATCGCTTTGGCAAAGGTTGCGTCATCAGGAGCCTCTCCGACGAGCACCATGTCGTAACGGCCCATGGTCATGTAGAAATCTTTCAGTTTGACGCCGGATCCTGCAAACAAATTTCGTCCTGCGTCCAGCCGCGAGGGGCTCTGCTTCACGCTTTGTATACCCTGATTTGTCCACTTTCCGAGAACAACGTAATTCGGCATAAATCACCTCGGACGGATAATCTTTCCCAGACTCTGCAGTCTGTTGCATCCGAGCGGGCAGGAACTCCGTCGGGAGAGAATACTACCTGAATGCAGGCTTACCGAGGGAAAATCTTCCATCGATTCTGCATGAGTGAGCCTTCGTCGAAGAGACACATATACTCAAAGACGGAAGCGACTGCTCAAGCCGCACTCTGCATTGAAAGGGCTGCGAATGGCCACAGTAAAGCTTTGGAACGATGAAGAAGTCTCAGCCAACCCTCGCGTAAAAGCGGCATTTGACGATATACGGGTCACCCGAAAATCCGATTTTGTAAATAACTTTTGGCGAGCGCTCGCCAATCAACCAGAGCTTCTTGAACGGACGTGGTCAGGCATCAAGCAGGTTATGGTCGAACCGGGCGCTCTCGATCCTCTGACAAAAGAGCTGATCTACATCGCTGTATCGACCATCAACAGTTGCAGCTACTGCATCCATTCCCACACGGCAGCAGCGCGGGCGAAGGGCCTCACCGATCAGCAGCACGCCGAGTTCCTTGCCGTCGTCGGCATGGCAGCGGAAACTAATGCGTTGTCAAATGCGCTCCAGGTTCCGATTGATCCCGAATTCAATGTGGGATAGAACGATGGGTATTTGGCGCAGGCAGTACTCTCAAGACGGCGCGGATGCGCGAAAATGAATGAATGCAGTTCATTGATCTCAAAGCGCAGTACCGCAAGCTGAAATCCGACGTTGACGCCCGCATCCAGGCGGTACTCGATCACGGGCAGTTCATCCTCGGTCAGGAAGTAGCAGAGTTGGAATCTCGTCTCGCCGCGCGCACCGGATCGAAATACTGCATCAGTTGCGCCAGTGGGACGGATGCGCTGCTGCTGGCGATGATGGCTTTCGGCATCAGCCCCGGAGATGAGGTCGTTACTTCGCCTTTCACCTTCTTTGCCACGGGCGAAATGATTGCGCTGCTTGGCGCCGTCCCTGTCTTCGTGGATATTGATCCGGAAACATACAACATTGATCCCGCGAAGATTGAAGCCGCCATTACGCCACACACGAAGGCAATCATGCCCGTTAGCCTTTACGGTCAGTGCGCGGACATGGATCCGATCAATGAGATCGCGGCGAAACATGGCCTCGCCGTGATTGAAGACGCTGCGCAGAGCTTCGGTGGAACCTACAAGGGACGCGAATCCTGCAACCTGAGCACGATTGGCTGCACCAGTTTCTTCCCCTCGAAGCCGCTGGGCTGCTATGGCGATGGCGGAGCGCTCTTCACCAACGAGGATGACCTCGCCCGAAAGATGATCGAGCTGCGCAACCACGGACAGAATGGCCGCTACCATCATGTCAGCATTGGCATCAATGGCAGGCTGGACACGCTTCAGGCTGCGATCCTGCTGGCCAAGGTGGACATTTTCGACGATGAGCTGGCGGCGCGTCAGCGTGCCGCAGCTACCTACTGCGAGCAACTCAGTGACATAGTCCGAACACCGATCATCCGCGATGGATACACCAGCGCCTGGGCGCAATACACTGTCGAGGTCGATGATCGCGGTACCGTCCAGCAAGCTTTGCAACAAGCGGGAATTCCCACCGCCGTCCATTACCCGGTCCCGCTGCATCTGCAACCTGTCTTTGCCCGCCTGAATCTCAAGGAAGGGGGATTCCCGCACTCCGAGCGGGCAGGGAAGCGCGTATTGAGCCTTCCCATGCACCCTTATCTCGAACCAGCCCAGATCGAAATGATCGCGCAGGCAGTGCGCCAGGCTGTTGCCGGTGTGACCACAGTTACCAAGTGAATACAAAAATTCAAGACGAAAAACTATAGAGGGATTGACACCGGCTACCTTCAGGTGAAGAATCGCATCAAACATTTTAAGACCGAAATGTTTTGAGGTCATCGGGCCGCCTATGTTGGCAGACCGCTTCACCACCCGCGACGTTCTTGAACTAACGGGCGTCACCGCGCGCCAGTTGCAGTGGTGGGACGAAAAGCGCGTCGTAGTGCCAGAGCGTGAAGGCCGCAACCGCATCTACTCGACAGCCGACCTGGTCGAAATCCTCGTCATTGAAGAGCTTCGCCAAAGGCACATCTCGCTGCAGCAGGTGCGCCGCGTGCTGCGCTTCCTGCGCAAAGAGGTACACAGCCGCCTGGCCGACATCGCGCAGGGCAACGTGGAGCACCACTTACTTCTGGATGGCAAACACGTCTATCTTGAGTCGGATTCGCGGCAGATTGTCGATCTCATGCGCAACACAAACCAGCCGATGCTGTTGATATGTTTATCAGACGCCGTTAGCCGGTTGAAGGTTGACGTCAACGAAATCCTTGCCGGAAAGCCGAAAAAACCGGCCATTGGGCAACGAAGCAAAAGGAGGGCACCGGAAGCAGCGAAGACAGCATAAAAAGCGATACCCAGACGACATTAGTAACACTATTTAAAGCTGGCCCCAAAAAGGAGGCAAGTATGTCCGCAGAATTGCAGTTGTTGGAAGAATGGATCCCCGAACAAATGGAACCGGGAACCTTGTTTGTGCTCGAAAACGCCGGAAGTATGGGCGATGCGAAGAATCCTTACTGGGCCGTGCTGGCTTGCCCAAGCTGCGGAGCGCTCGGCCTGATTACGCGGGCGCAATTTGCCGGTCTTGAATCGATGATCTGCGGAGCAAACAACTGCTCGGCTGAGTACTATCTGCGCGACGAGGAGATTGAGTATCGCAAGCCGCACTGAGTTGGAAATCCAAATGAGAAAGGCTGCCCATCAGGCAGCCTTTTCTGTAAGGAAACAGCGATTGTAAGAGGCTAGGCGCGTGTGTAGGACGCTATTGCGCTGGCTTCGTCGTCCTTTACGTCAAAGACGGTATAGAGCTTGGTGATCTGAAGCAGATCGTGGACCTTTTTGGTCAGGTTCAGAAGCTTCAGCTCGCCGCCCTGGTTGCGGACTGTGGTGTAAGCGCTGACCAGCTCGCCAATGCCCGAGCTGTCGATGTAATTCACGTCAGCAAGGTTGAGCAGTATGAGCTTGGATCCCTTTGCCAGTAGATCCCGGACAGCATCGCGCAACTGCACACTGCCTTCGCCGAGGGTAATGCGGCCGCTAAGGTCGAGAATGGTGACACCGTCGACCTGACGGGTATTCAGCTTCATGCTCACGTAAGATTCCTCCTTAAAACTAACTGCCGGTTTGAGCGGTCCCAAGATGCTTGATCAGTGTCAGCTCGGTTCCAGGATGCAATAGCTTGAAGTGTACCTCATCCATAAAAGAGCGGATAAGAAAGATTCCACGGCCTGAGCCGCGCAAAAGGTTCTCCGGGGCGAGGGGGTCGGGAAGGGTGTCCGGATCCAGCCCTTTTCCCTGATCGGCTATGCGGATTACCAGCGAATCGCCTGTATTTTCAAAGGATGCCGTAATGCGCTTGTCTGGATCATAGGAGTTGCCGTGCAGTACCGCATTTACGGCTGCTTCGCGCACCGCCATCGCAATGCGAAATACCTCATCTTCGTCCACGCCTGCCTTCTTAGCCATCTGTTCGGCGGTTTGTTCAACCCGGTTCACGCTGTCGAGTGAGGACTCGAGTGTATACGTTATCCGGCTTGCCTGCGATCCAGTCAATTGTTGATCCTCGCCATAGTGCATGGACATCCTTTTCTTTAACCTGTTGTAGGGCAGTTTGCTTGCTCAACGATGCAATGTCAAGCAGGTGGACGGTTGGATGCAACAAATCGTTGCACGGTGAGTGGGCTCAACAGCCATCTGCTTGTGTCTTATTGAAAAGGGACGCAGCAAAACGCATGTCCTGTTAGACTGCACGCGGGACGCGAAACTGAATGAATGAAAAACGCAATGGCCCCAGCCTGACTCTGCTGCTCGGCACGCCTATAACCGAGCCGCGGGGAAGCCTGTTTGGGCGGCTGAATGACATTGCGGTTGCGACCGGCACTGATGCTGGCCGGATTGCGGGCCTGGTTCTCAAAACGAAAAAAGGGCTGGAACTGGTCCCGGCGACGGAAGTGATGGGCACTCCGAGCGGGGCGCTTGAGCTGCGCTCGACCGAGGCAGTGCAGCCGCTTCGCGGCGATGAGAATTTCATTCTGCTGAAGCATGACCTTCTGGACCGCCAGATTATCGACGTGCATGGGCGCAAGGTTGTGCGCGTCAATGATGTGGACCTGCAGTGGTTTTCGCGCGAAGAGAAGCAGGATCTGCGCGTGCGCGAGGTCGAAGTCGGACTTCGGGGCGCCGTTCGCAGGCTGCTGCTGGGCGTCATGCCCAGAAACGCGCTGGACAAGCTTGCCCGGCAGTTTCCGCCGCGGGTTATTCCCTGGGAGTTCGTGGATGTAATCGAGGTGGATCCGGCGCGGCGGGTGAAGCTGAAAATTGAGCATGATCGCCTGGCGCAGATGCATCCGTCAGACATCGCTGACATTCTCGAAGATCTGGCCCCGGCAGAACGCGAAGCAATTCTGACCACGCTGGATGAAGAGGTTGCCGCAGAGACGCTGGAAGAGGTCGAACCAAAGCTGCAGAAGGCTCTGGTTGAATCGATGGATTTCGAGACCGCTGCGGGAATTGTGGAGGAGATGGATCCAGGTGCGGCTGCTGATTTGCTTGCTGAACTGCCGGAAGAGCGCTCTGAAGCCATTCTTGGAGAGATGGCACCGGAAGAACGGCAGGAAGTGGAAGAACTGCTCGAATTCCGCGAAGACTCAGCAGCCGGGCGCATGACGCCGGCCTTTGTGCAGGCGAGAGTGGAAGCGACGGTCGCCGATGGAATCGAGGCGTTGCGCATGTTTGAAGCCGATCCCGAAGGCGTCACCGAAATCTACCTGGTGGATGAGAAGAGGGCCCTGAAAGGTGTGGTGCCATTGGCGCGGATGATTCTGGCAAAGCCGGAGACGCGGCTGGATGTCCTCACCGATCCTCGATTTATTTCGTGTAGAGCGGACGCACATCAAAATGACGTTGCCGAGCTGTTCGATAAATACAACCTGCGGGCATTACCGGTGGTGGACGGCGAGGGCAGGCTGGTGGGTATTGTCGAGGCAGACCACGTCATCGCCTTTCTCAGAGACAGGCTCTAGGCTGGCGTTCTGTCAATCCGTGCGCGCGTGATATGTTCGCATAGGAAGATTCCCCTAAATTCTTTGCGATGTAAACAACCAAGTACCCAGCGCCACGCATGCTGAAACGATGGAGAACCCGGATATTTCTGTTCCTTGCGGTGCTTGGGCCGGGATTCATTACGGCGAATGTGGACAACGACCCGAATGGAATCCTCACTTATTCGCAATCGGGTGCGCAGTTCGGTTATTCACTGCTCTGGACGATTATTCCGATTACAGTGGCGCTCATCATCGTGCAGGAAATGTGCGCGCGAATGGGTGTTGTAACCGGCAAGGGCTTAAGTGATCTCATTCGCGAAGAGTTCGGCCTGCGCATGACCTTCATCGTCATGGTTCTGCTGGTCATCGTGAATTTCGGCAACGTGATAGGAGAGTTCGCCGGTATTGCCGGCAGTCTTCAGCTATTCCATCTCTCGAAATACATTTCTGTGCCGATTTGCGCTGCATTGGTGTGGCTGCTGGCTGTGCGCGGGGACTACAAGAGCGTCGAGAAGGTATTTCTCACTGCGTCAGCCTTCTACATTGCCTACATCATTACGGGAGTGCTTTCAGGGCCAAGCTGGCACACTGCTATCGTCGCGACCGTTAAACTGCCCCCGCGAGCATTTTGGAATCAACATGGCTATGTCTTTATGGTCGTCAGCGTCATTGGCACGACGATCGCTCCGTGGATGCAGTTTTATCTGCAGTCTTCCATTGTCGAAAAAGGTGTCAGCATAAGGAAGTACGCGGCAACCCGGCTTGACGTGATCGTCGGGTCAATCTTCACCGATGTGGTCGCATGGTTCATCATCGTGGCCTGCGCGGCGACGCTCTGGGCGCACGGGATGGGAAACATTGCTATGCCTGCCGATGCGGCGGAAGCGATGAAGCCGCTGGCCGGTTCATATGCTTTCCTGCTTTTCGCTTTCGGACTATTTAATGCTTCGTTCTTCGCGGCGTCAGTGCTTCCTCTGTCGACCGCATATACAGTTTGCGAGGGCCTCGGCTTCGAATCTGGAGTAGACAGGAATTTTGCTCAAGCCCCTTTTTTCTACTGGCTTTATACCTTGTTGATTGCGGGCGGGGTGGCGGTAGTGCTTATTCCGGATTTTCCTCTCGTTCAGTTCTCTATCTTTTCGCAGGCGCTGAACGGCATATTGCTGCCTATAGTTATTGTTTTCATGCTGCTGTTAATTAATCGCAAGGACCTGATGGGCAAGCACGTCAATTCACACTGGTTCAACGCGGCGGCATGGCTGACGGCGATTATTGTGACCATACTGTCCGGGATACTAATGTTTCAGCAGATAGGAAATGTCTGGAAGCACTAAAAGAAAAGCCCCAATCTTTGCGGAAGATTGGGGTCAGGAGGTATTGTGTTTTCAAGAGACATTGCCAGAGTACGGGATGGCGGACAGACCGTCTTGAGCACGATGGCGGGTTTTACTCTCCACCTTTCGGTGGATGGAGATTCTGCTAAAAAACCCGCTTGTTTTCTGGTCGCTCTTTTTTGTCGGCAATTCCATATTTCTGCAATTTGTAAAGAAACGCGCGATATTCCAGGTCCAGCCTGGCGGCGGCCTGCCTGCGATTCCAGCGCGTTGCTTCAAGCGCTTCCACTAATAGCCTGGACTCCGCGAGACGGGATTGCTCCGCGAGGCGATCGATGGAAGAGCCACCGTTCCTGCCGTTCGTATGGTCGTTCGACGATGTGACTTGCTTGGGGATGGCTGGCGCGGCAGATTGAGCGAGTTCATGCGCCAATATCGACGGGTCCTGATAAACGAGCAACCGGCGCATGATGTTTTCGAGCTCCCGCACATTTCCAGGCCAGTTGTAGTCGAGCAATGCCTGACGTAGTTCTTCTGTAATGTCAGGCATCGCGGCCCCCGGCCGTAGATGCCTGCGCAGCAGAACCTCCGCGAGTGGCAGAATCTCATTCCTTCGCTCGCGCAGGGGTGGAATCACAATGCTTACCACGTTCAAGCGATAATACAGATCCTCGCGGAAGGTTCCCTGTTCGATAGCCTGTCGCAGGTCGCGATGCGTTGCCGCAAGGACTCGGACATTGACCCGGACTGTCCGGTTGCTGCCCAGAGGCTGAATCTCACCGTCCTGCAGGACCTGAAGCAGCTTCGCCTGGAGGCGAATGTCCATGTCGCCAATTTCGTCGAGGAGAATTGTCCCGCCCTGTGTGATTTCAAATTTGCCTGGCTTGTCGATGATAGCGCCGGTGAAAGCGCCTTTTTCATAGCCGAATAGCTCGCTTTCAACGAGCTCGGAAGGCAAGGCCGCGCAGTTCAGTTTCAGGAACGGCTTATTGGCGCGCGGAGAACAGGCACACAATCGCCGCGCCATCACTTCTTTTCCTACTCCGGTCTCTCCATGTAGCAGAACAGGCACGTCGGCCATGCCAACGCGCGCAAGAAACTTGGACGAAAATAAAGACGAAGCGCCATGGTCATGTTCTGAATGTGGCGTCTGGTCTTCCTGCCGTGCCTTTTCCGCTAAGACTCCAGCGGTACTGGCAGCGTGCTGGATGATTTGAGTCAGCCCCTCCACAGTCGCTGATTTTTGCAGCATGTGAATGTTGCCATTCTGCACGGGAAGATTGCTGGGCAGGCTCCGTGCATTTTCAGGAAGCAGCAGAATCTGCAGGTACGGATGGATTGACGAGATTTCTGAAAGCACGGCGAAGTCCTGCTCGCGTCGCATGGTGACATTGCAGAAAAGCGCCACCTTCGCGGCACAATCAGGATCGCGAAGATAGGGGATCGCTTCCGGAACGTCCTTCAACTGGAGAAGGTCGTAGTTCTGGCTCAAGCAAACATGAGCGCTGCGGTTCTCCCCGATGATGACAATCTCGCCTGGCATAGTTTCACTTGGCCCGTTGGCCGCATCGTTAGTCGCCCAATCTGCTCCCTGGACACCCGGCAATCAATTTTTTCATTCGCGTCAGGCTGGAAGGCTTTGCTTCAACAACAATTTATTGGTCTATCCTGACGAGAGTATTTACCTGAACACTGTGCCATTTCCAGAGGGCCTCCAACAACCTTTCTTTGGCATTTGATTACCATTGATTTTTACCCTCGTAAAATCAATAGACCAAAGTAAGTTACCTGTTTCATCCAGCGTCGGTCATGCCTATTTTTGTGCCGATAGGTGGCAGTCTGGAGCTCAAGGCAATTAAGCCAAGACACGATCAATACTTTCCACTCTTTAGGAATAGTGGCAAAAGTTCGGGAGGCTGAGAAGTGAGCCTACGCCTGCGAAACGCAAAAAAATGTTGGCAAAGTGGAAGCTTAAGACTTTGGCGCGCTGATTGCTATGTTTTCAAATCAGCCGGGGAGCATTGTTCATGGAATACAGTTCCCAAACACGAAATTTCGAGACATATACCGTGCCAATTCATCGCGATATTTACCCGAATCTGAAGTTGAGAATTTATACGAGCGGCCTTCGTCAAAATCGAATGGCGAAAATGCTGGGCATTGATGAAGCCCATCTGAGCAAGATCATCAACGGCTTTCGTGAGCCCAGCGAAGATTTGCGGGAGCGGATCGCCGAAATCCTGCACGCCGACCCCGAATGGCTGTTCCATAAGGTCTTCATTACTGAGGAAAATTCCGGCTTCGATAGTGGAGCCATGCCGTCAAATAGACCGAACCGATAGGCGTAGAGATAGCCAGGTACGTTGCGCCAGTCAACTGACTTGTATCTCTATGCCCTCGCGAGAAAGCGCAATGCGCGGATGCCGGGCATGAAGAAGTAAGCGCCACCGCGGACGGTAACAAACTGAGGAAGAGTATTGATCCTGCGGTTCGCCGAATTCTTCTGCGCCAATGAAAATGTGTTGGTGACGGGGCAGCCCGGAATCGGCTCGCGATTTCCCAGCAAGGGGTCGCTCTCCTCGGTGAGGCCGCCGAACTTGCTGCTCATCACCCAGGCGCTTTGCACAAATTCAAACTGGCGCGAGATGTTGGCTCCCAGGGCAATGAAGTGTATTCCACGGCTGGCCTCGTCTTGTAGGCCGGCGTGCAGCGCGTCTGCAACCGACAACCCAGGCCCATATTCGCGTCCGCGGCGAAGAATCCGATGAAAACGGGTGGAAGCAATCACGTCCTGGCCAAAGGAATTTTCTCCGAAGCCGAGCGTGTGCTTGAGTTTTGAGAATATGTTGTTGCTCGCCCCGGGCAGGTCGGTTGTTCGCGGATTGGCGCGCCGAATGTGCGACCCCAATGGGCAGCGCAGCCCGGGGGCGTCAACGTCGAAGGTGAATTGATTCCGTGCGGCGTCCTCTTTGTCGATCCCGGCAATTGGCTGGCTGCTTAGTTCCACCAGAGGTTGGCCATTCTGCCTGCGGCCCACAAACGCTTCGGCGAGTTCCTGGCGGGCCTGTGGATCGGAATGCGCCTGCTTATCGACAAACTGCCAGAATCCGCGAACGTCTTGTGTCAACTGACGAAAAACCAGATACGTCCCATTCCGGCCTAGGTCGAGCATCCCCGGTTGATCTTCGGCAACCGGCAAGACTGAAGGCGAATTGCTGGCAGGAAGAAGCGGACGGTCCGTATATTTGCCGTATTCGTTGGGGTAGCCGAGCAGAAATTCCCCGAGCGAGACCAGATTGCCGTATACAAGCTCGTCGCCTTTGACCTGTCGTTTCTGCTGCCAGTCAATGGTTGGCTGGCTGACGCCATCAGTAAAGCCGAAAGGCTCTACGCCGAACAGGTTTGACGTAGGCAGGCAATCGAGCACTTCAAAAGCGTCGTTCCAGTCCGGCCCGCGAACCGTTTGCGACCAACTGTCGAGAAGGGTTTCGCGGGCATAAATCATCACCACGAGGTGGGGAATCTTGCCTTCGCCGCCCCATTCCCAATGCTGTGGAGCGTTTGCGCCTATATCTCCCAGTCGCAAAGAACGGTTCTCCTCACCCGCCATGCCTGAGCAGAATTCCGCTGAGAATCCAGAGAGAATATCTTCCGCAAGTCCAAGCGCGCGCAATCCGTCGGCGGTGAACGCAACCTGAAGGGCCGTGTCCGGAGCCTGCGACAGGGCAACTGCATCCGACACGGGCGCGGACGCAAGCCACGACCGCGCTGCGGCTGCATCGCGAATGCGTAGCAGGTGAAATGAGGCTTCAGTAAGCGCGCCATAGCCGAAACGTACCAAGCCCTGAATGTCAGCGAAATCGACTGAAGATGGCTTCGTCATGGCAGTCCTCAAAGAAGTTGGGCCCATTGCTGCAACTGCGAATCAGACATGGCCGGATTTTCAAGCCCCTGGCGAATGAGCGTGTTTCGCTCCAGGTTGAGCGCCGTCAGGCCGGGATGCCCGTTGTACCAAACCTCTGTCGCCAACTCGTGTCTGCGGATGAAGTACTTGAACTTCTGCTCGTCTTTGGCGCCGTCGAGCACCAGCCAGTTGCTCGTGGGGTATCCAATGCCGTTGCTGAAGACGACGTTCAGGCCGAAAGCGACCTTGTCGATAAAGTCGTCCATGTAGCTGTCCAGGCTGCCGTCGTAATTGCTGGCAAAGAAGAGCCGCTTCTTGTCATCGAGAAACGTCCAGCGTGCGAAGTGAATGGTAGTCACTCGTGCAAGCCGGCCGCGATTGAAGATGTGCCGCGTGGTGTAGTTGATGAGCCAGAGAATATAGATGAGCGTCCAGCGGCGAAACAAACCCGGTTTCACGCTGCCGAATGCACTGAATTGATTGGTGACATCATGGTCTTCAAGGGCAGCCAATTGGTTCGCGTGCGTCTGATCAGGACGAGGTGCGATTTCCAGGTCTCTTCGCTCGCGCCGGCGGAGTTGAAGGATAAAAATGGGCGCGTACACGATGAGCAGGGGCAGGAGAAGCAGCAACAATAGAGGTATGGCAACAAGATGGGCGATGTTTCTGATATCCCAAAGAAGCGGGGTTGCCGACTCCGGCGTGAGCTGAAGCCGTCCGGCGCTTTGCTCTGATGTAATGAAGGCGCGCAGTTCAGTTTGTAGCTGGCGCGGCGGCAAATTCGCACGCGAGCTGTCAGCGTTAAGCCATTCGCGAATGGCCTGCTGTAATGCGCTTTCTTCGTGGACCTGCTGCATCGTCCGGCCAAGCCAGTTCACATAGGCGGTGGCCGGATTCCGATGGTATCGCTTTATCCATGCAACTAAATCTGTTCCCTGTGAGAATCCTTCACAGTGCGCGAAAATGCGCGCCAGCCCCGCGGAAGAGCACCCGACTAATTTCGAGAGAAAAGTGTCGAGCGTGCCATCGAAATCACAGAGAAACGCGAGATAAATGGGATATTCAGGCTGGGGAAGGTTGTAGACACGAATGTCTCCGAGCGTCTGGTCTTGGAGTATGACCAGACGCGCGAAGTGCAGTTCTTCCAGCCGCGCAAAGGGTACAAGCCCATTTTCCGGATCAACCACGCCCGGCGCGCTATTCATCGAAAGTAGCAGGCTTCGCAGATCTTCTATGCGCCCGGCGGCGATGGGCGCCACGAAGTTTAATTGCGCTTGCGGAATCATTGTCCCGGAAACTGGACTGCGAAGTTGATGAGTTTGCTGTTCTTCCAGTAGACGATTCCGAGATACAGCCCCGGGCTGATGATGCGAATTTCGTCCCGAATCCAGTGCGCCACCAGCGACGTTTCGGAATAATCCAGAACGATGCAGTCCTTCTTATCAAACCAGCTTGTTCCTTTGTAGACCTTGGCGATGATCGCGTTGATCCCAAGAGGGAGAATGCGGTTGCGGAGCGTTCCACTGGCGGCGTCGAAGGTCTTTCCCTGCCATGCGAAATGATTAATGAACTCGGCAATCTCAGCGGAATACGTGGTGCCGGGCGCGATGATGGCGGTCCCATTCGCCGGGCCGTCAGGGATGTCGCCAGGCTCGCTGGCGCTGAACAGATCGTCGAGCTCTTTCTGGGACATGGCCAGTAATTGAGGAACTGTATATGGCATAGAATTTGAACTCCTCGAAAAGTCTGGAGCGCATACACGCCTCCGACAAAATAGTGCGCCCCAACTCCGGCGCGTTGCAGGACTGCACTGTGAATTGCAGTCAAATATCGTTTGGAACCCGGAAGTTGTCAATCGAAAGATTTCGACTAGTTTCCCGCGTCTTCAAGGATGACGTCGGCGGCTTTTTCGCCGATCATATAGACCGAACACACTATAAAGAACCCCGGAATACGGGGAAAGACTGATGCGTCGACGACGCGCAAGCCGGTTGTTCCATGAACGCGAAAGCTGCTGTCGAGCACGCCACCGGATTCTTGCGGTCCAATGGCGCAGGTGCAGGAAGCGTGGTGCCCCCATGCGTTGTTGCGAATATATTGGCGCAACTCATCATCGGACTGAAGCGCGCTGCCCGGCAATGTTTCTTCTGCGATCACATTGTTCTGGCGGAGCTTGTCCGTCAACGTCCGTACAAAGCGGATGCCGTCTACGACGGAATCCAGATCTTCGCCGCCATCCGGAGTGCCCTCTTCGAAGTAGTGAAAATTGATTTGAGGCATATCAAGGGGATCAGCAGAGCGCAGCGTAACTTCACCGGCGCGGTTGTTCGTGTGGGCCTTAAGTACAGCCCAGGTCAGGTAGTCCCGGTTGGTGGCGAACACCTGGGAATAACCGGGGAAATAGCCTTCAAAGCGGCCCAGTACGGCGAGGCAGAAGATATCCGGCAGGGGACGATCGGGTGCCGATCGTTTGAACAGCGACAGCACTGTGCCGTTTGTTATGTATGCGCCATCGTGGCCATTGGCCCAGCACTCATACTGGGGATCGCCTTTGTAGAATTTTGCGCCATTAAATACTTCCCACTCGGCGAAATTCATGCGATTTACAACACCGATCTCATAGCGATCCTGCAGGTTCTTACCAACGCCGGGAAGGTCAACACGGACCTCAATTCCATGGCCTCGCAGTTCGTCAGCGGGTCCGATGCCCGAAAGCATGAGCAACTGCGGCGTATTGAACGCGCCTCCAGACAGAATGACTTCACGCCGGGCATTCGCGACGCATTTTATGCCGGGTGATGCGCTGGCTGAGGCGTGCGCACGATAGAGCCGTGCTCCCTTCAGATATTCCACTCCGGTGGCGCGCTGGTTCTCATCGAACAGCACACGTGTGGCGAGGGCGTCTAGTTCGATTTGCAGCTTGTTCGGATATTTTGCCGCAACCGTCAACAAGCGCTCGCGCGCGCCCATCCTGGCATGGTTCTTGGTCGTCAGCGGCATATAGCGCAGGCCGGTCGCGTTTTCTTTCACAGTCCGCCAGTCGTTCGGGTCCCCGAGGCTTTCAATCGCCCATCGGGCCTGGTCGGCAACATCGCCTAACTCCGCGGCTGCTTCGTTGATCGATGCCAGCAACACTTTCAGTAGGTCGTCCTTCAACAACGCCGATAGCGGAAGGGCGACTTCGGTTTGCAGCCATCCATCCCAGCCGTGCCGCGTAGGATTAATGCCGAACTTTACCTCCAGGCGCTCTGGCCAGCGATGGTGGCAGTCCTCCATCCGCTCGAAATAGTGGCGCATGTTGTCGCTGTTCCAGGATTGGTCATCGGTAAGCTGCGCGATTGCATCCCAGTCGGCATTGTGCGGATAGACGAAGATCATCGCGTTGTGCGCGGTGCAGCCGCCCAGCGTTCCGGCGCGTGGATACAAGACCCCATCGACCTGCTTGCTGTCATACACATCGCGATATTTTGGATCGAGCTTCTGCGCCTGCGTGTCGGCATAGTGGCGGACAAAGAAGTCCCAGCGCATGGCTTCGTTTTCTGAGGCGAAGGGGTGGAAACAGGGCACGTCGTAGTCGTCTGGGAGTCTGTCGGCCCCCGGCGTGCCGGCATCGGCGGCAGGAAGCTGCTTGCAGTCGCTGCCTGCCTCAAGCAAAAGCACGGTATGGCCGGCCTCCGCCAGACGAGCTGCCACAGTGCCTCCGCCCGCTCCGGAGCCGACGACAATATAGTCCCATGTGTCTTGTGAAGGGCCATTAGCGTTCATTTGTAATCGATGTTCCTGGATCACCAGCATCCTATAAGAAATTTTTGCTGCGAAACTGTAAGTTTTGCCCCAAAGAATCTGTTCAGGAACGGGTCATCTTCGCGATAGAATTGCGCACTACTACTGCTTTATTTTCCGAAGAAAACGATAGCGATGTCTCTTGGCCCGCGCATCAACGACGCCATTCTCGGTCTGGTCACACTGGAACATCGCGTCGATCCCTATTTCCGAGATGGCTTTAATGCGCTCTTGCAGCACCCTCTCGTCAATATGGTGCAATTCTTCCTGCGCCTGCTTCACAAAAATCCTGAGACCGCTCTGTGTCAGGAGATTGTTGAACCCGATGAGCAACAAATCGCCGCAGCCATTACTGAAAAGATGAAGGAGTTTACCGCGCTAGAATACCAAGGTCGCACGGCGGAACGAGCCGGGAACACAAAGACATATGGTGTCGTTCGCGCCGAATTTCAGGTCTTGGAGGAGGTACTGCCCATCGTCAGAAAAGGGGTGTTCGCCGAAGCTAAGACCTATCCAGCGTGGATCAGATTCTCAGGGCCTGGGCCATTGTCGCCGCCTGATGTAGCCGACGCCGGAATCTTGAGCATAGGCATTAAAGTCATGGGCGTGGCGGGAGACAAGCTCCTGGGCGACGAAAAATGGACACAGGATTTTCTCGGCATCAGCTGTCCCACATTTACGACTCCGAATACAAAAGAAAACCTGAAGCTCCAAGGCGAGATCTACGCTCGGACTCCAGTGTTCTATTTCTTTAAACCATTTGATTCGCACCTGCTGGATGCTGCCATGCAGGGCCTGTACGCCAGGATGAACCGAAGTCCGCTGGAAGTGCAGTATTGGAGCTGTGTCCCATATCTGTGCGGCGATGGCCTGGCGGTCAAGTATTCCGTGCGTCCGGCATCGGATCACAAAACGAAGATACCGTGGAATCCGCCTGATAACTGGCTGCGACAATCGCTGGCGATGCGGCTGGCGAATGAAGATGTGGAGTTGGATTTCCTGATCCAGGCCCAGACGGACCCGCGCAGAATGCCGATAGAAGACGCATCGATAGAGTGGCCGGAGCGCCTGTCGCCCTTCGTTCCAGTCGCGAAAATTCGCATTCCGCGGCAGCGTTTTGACTCACCTGAGCAGCTTGACTTTGCTAACGTGCTTTCCTACAACCCATGGCATACATCCGCAACACATCGCCCGTTAGGGAACCAGAACCGTGCGCGGAAGCTCATCTACACGCAGTTGTCTGAGATGCGGCAGGCCATGAATCATGCGCCTCACATTGAGCCGGACGGCTCAGAGACTTTCCAGCAGTAATTTGTGCTGACCGGATGGATTCGCTGTGATACCATCCTCGGCCATAAAGCTCATGTGAAACATTCAGCTGTGCCGCTGCACTATGCACCAAGTCTGTGCTTCGAAACAGGAGTCCTGCTGAAAAATGACTATGTCTTGGTTTCGCTCTTCTCTCCCATGGATGGCAAGCGCTTCCATTTGCCTTGCCTTTGCGACAAGTTGCACTCATGGGCCGAAGGCAGGTGAAGTAAAAGATGAAGCGCTCCGCGCAGGCCGTGCGCCGGCGTCATTTCCAGCCGCCGATGAAGACTACTTTCACGACATGGATGGCGGCATTGCTCTGACCTCGGATGAGGTCAAGGGCCGCGATATGTGGCTGCTGTGGACGGGCGGCAACGACCGGTTCTGGGATTCGCTGGCCACCAGCAGCGTCGGCATCGTTGATCTGTTGAAGACAGTATCTTCGTATCCGAGTTACAAGTTCACCCGCGACAATCGCTGGGACTACCTCGGCCTCGTGAACGAGCCGTGCTTTAAGAAAGCCACCGGACCGGACCCAAATCATTTCGGCCTATGGCTCGATCAGCGCGACCCCAGCTGCCCGCCTGATCCGTTTGGGAACGAGCAGAAGTATCCGGGCGTAAAGATCGGAGCGCGTGGGAGCACGGTTCCTGTAGGTTCCTATTATGGCTATCCCACCGGAATTGTCGGCCTGCGCTTATTCCCGAATCCTGATTTTGACGCAGCCGCCGCCAAAAAATGGGACCCAAAGCGCTATTACGATGACCCCAGCTATTACAACGACAAGAACCTGATCCGGCCGTATCGCGTAGGCATGTCGTGCGCCTTTTGTCATGTCGGGCCCAACCCGGTCAAGCCGCCGAACGACCCGGAAAATCCGAAGTGGGAGAATCTTAGCTCAAACGTAGGCGCGCAGTATTTCTGGGTGGACCGCATTCTGGTGTGGAACCCAGACATGGGCAATTTCCCATCGCAGTTGTTCCACACTTCGCGTCCGGGCACGCTGGATACATCATTGATTTCCTCTGACAATATCAATAATCCACGCACCATGAATGCTGTTTATGGCCTGCTCCCTCGCCTGGAAGTTGCAAAGCGCTGGGGCAAGGAGACGCTCGCGGGAGGGGAACTCAATAACAAGCAGTTCAATGAATATATTCATCAAGGCGAATTGACGCAGTTTTTTCAGCCTCCGAACACGGTTCGGACGGCGCGCATCCTCAAGGATGGATCGGATTCCGTTGGCGCTCTGGGCGCGCTGAATCGCGTCTATCTCAATATTGGCCTCTTCAGCGAAGAATGGCTGCTGCACTTCCGTGAACTGGTCGGCGGTGCGCCGATCACACCGATTGAGATATCCACTGCAGAGAAAAACTCTGTCTATTGGAAGGCGACCGAGCAGCAAACTCCGGACATGGCTTTGTTCTTTCTGAAGAGCACGGAGCCGCATCTGCTGAAAGACGCGCCCGGCGGCGAGGCCTACTTAACCAAAGACCAGAACCTGCTGCATCGCGGAGCGATTGTCTTTGCCGACCGCTGCGCTCGCTGCCACTCAAGCAAAATTCCGTCTCCGGCGCCAGGGGTCGATCCCGACGGCTGCGCGCGCAAGGATTATCTGGGCTGCTGGAACAAGTACTGGGCATGGACCAAGACGGATGAATTCAAGACCGCCATGCGCAAGATTGTCCTCGATAAAGATTTTCTGAAAAACAACTACCTTTCGACGGACATGCGCGTTCCGGTGACTCTGCTGCAAACCAACGCATGCAGCCCACTGGCGACGAACGCGATTGCCGGAAACGTCTGGGATAACTTCTCATCGCAGACTTACAAAGACCTGCCTTCTGTAGGCAACATCACGGTATATGATCCCTACACAGGGAAGCCGAGCACCTACACCATGCCCGCTGGCGGGCGTGGATACACACGGCCTGCTTCGCTCATTAGCGTCTGGTCGACTGCGCCGTTCCTCCTCAACAACGCAGTAGGGAAATTCAATCCAAGCCCCTCAGTTGCAGCACGTATGGACTCATTCCAGGATTCTATTGAGAAAATGCTCTGGCCGGAGAAGCGCGATAAAGACAAGCTGCTGGGCGACAAGATCCCAGGATTGATTGATCGCACAACACAGACAAGCTATCTGCGTGTATCGGGCGGGTATCTTCCGGACTACCTGAGACCCCTCCTCGGCATTGGACAGAGGCTCTTTCCCTCGATATTCGGTGAAGGCGGCATCCAGATCGGCCCGATTCCGGCAGGCACTCCAGTCGATCTATTGGCGAACTTCGATCTTCTGGGTGAGCCGGCGAACTCGGACGAGAAGCGTCAGCGCGATGAGAAAGTTCTGAAGCTTCTGCTCAAAGTGAAGCATGACCTCGAAGCTCTGCCGAAGAATGCGTCTGATGATGACGCACGCAAGGTCTTTGCCAATCTTGAGCAGCCGCTGATGGATCTGAACAAGTGCCCCGACTTCATCGTCAACCGGGGGCACTATTTCGGCACCAGCTACTTTACCGAGGAGCCGCCCCTCACCGATCAGGAAAAGCGCGACCTGATCGAGTTTTTGAAAACTTTCTGATCATGAGCGGCGACGGAAGGTCGGTGAATTCTTCTCCAACCTCCACGACGCATGGCTTTCGCATCGTAGCGGCAGTTTTGCTGTGCGCATTTGCTGTTGTTATTGCTTTCCTGCTGGCGCGACGCCACCATCGTGACGAAATCGTCCCGGACGACGCCATGCTGGCCGGGAAGACAACCGCCGATGTCCCGCAGACGGACACGCGCGTATTCGATGCAATGGACGGCGGCATAGCTCTCGATGCCGATGAAACAAAGGGCCGCAACACCTGGCTGCTGTGGACCGCTGGAGACCAGGTTTTCTGGGACTATATGGCTAGGAACGGCTTCGGTATCGTTGACCTGCTGAAGACACTGGATTCGCGCCATCGCGCCACGCGCTTTGCACAGATGGGCCTCATCAACGAACCTAGATACGGGGAGACCGCTCAGCCGGACCAGTTTGGCCTTTGGCTGGATCAGGGGCCGCAGGAGCAGGGTGTAGACGCAAATGTCTATGGCCGTCCATCGGGAGTGATCGGACTGCGGGTTTACCCAAATCCAAAATTTGACGCAGCAGCAAAGCGCGCATGGGACCCGCAGCGCTACTACAACGATCCGTCTTACTACACCAACCCGAAACTCGTTCGTCCTTATATTGTCGGGATGGCCTGTGGGTTCTGCCATGTCTCTTTCAATCCACTCAAGCCGCCTGATGATCCTGAGCGGCCGAAGTGGGAGAATCTTGCGTCGACTATCGGCAATCACTACATCGTTGCCGCAAAGGTATTCGCGGCAACAGCCAACGCTGACAGCTATGCCTATCAGATGCTTCATTCGTGGAAGCCGGGCACCATCGACACATCGTTTCTGGCTACGGATAATCTGAACGATCCAAGCAAGATCAACTCCATCTATGACCTGAAAGACCGTCTTTCGGTCGCGCATACTGAGGACATAAGCGGCGGCGCACTATATTTCTCAAATAGACAGACTTCGACCGCAGTCCCGCATGTTCTGAAAGACGGCGCTGACTCAGTCGGCCTGACGGGTGCGTTGAGCCGCGTGTATGTCAGCATCGGCGAATACAGCCAGGAATGGCTGCGCGATCATAACGTGATCGTCGGCGGATGGGCGCAGCGGCCCTTCGATGTGGCAAAAGCGCAAAAAGGCTCAGTCTATTGGCAATCGACGCTCGAGCGAATTCCGAACCTCGCCAAATTTCTCCTCACTATGCAAAGCCCGCATCTGGCCGACGCTCCCGGCGGCAGGGAACTGATGACTCGTGACGCAAAGGTGCTGGAGCGCGGCAAGGTCGTGTTTGCTGAGAATTGCGCGCGATGCCACTCAAGCAAGCAGCCGCCACCATCTATTGATCGAAACTCACCTCAATACGGTAAATGGATGAGGAACCAGGTACTGAAGCCGGACTTCCTCGAAAATAATTTCCTGTCTACCGAAGAAAGAATCCCTGTAACGCTGGTCCAAACCAACGCCGCGCGTGCTGCCGCTACGAACGCGATGGCCGGCCAGGTCTGGGACAACTTTTCATCGCAGACTTATAAAATGCTGCCATCAGTAGGTGAGATCGAGGTCACAAATCCGTTTGACGGCTCAACCAGCAGCTTTCTATTGCCGACCGGAGGCCCCGGATACTATCGCGTACCGTCGCTGCTGGGAATCTGGGCAACGGCGCCGCTACTGCACAACAGCGCGATTGGAGATCCCACCGGAGACCCATCGAGCAAAGGCAGAGTCGCCGCATTTGAGGACTCAATGGAGAAACTGCTGTGGTCAGATAAGCGTGCCGGGCTGAAATCCGTCCTGCGCACGACGGCGCAAAGCTACATAGAAATCCCAATTGCTTATCTTCCAAACGAAATGAATCAGTTTGCAGCAGACGGCTACCTGCGCATCGGCCCCATCCCTGCAAACACTCCAATAAACCTTCTGGCAAATGCGGACATCGATCTGTCGAATCCGAATAAAGAAGCGGATCGTCTGAAGCTCCTGGCAAAAGTTCAGGCTGCATTGCTGCGAATCAAGATTGAAAAGCTGAAGCCCGACGAGGCGCAGGCAGTCTTGTTGAAACTGGTGCCAGGCCTGCTAAAAATCAGCAAATGCCCGGATTTTGTCGAGGACCGCGGCCATTACTTCGGAACCAGCCTCCCCGACGCTGACAAGCGCGCCCTGATCGAATTCATGAAGACCTTTTAGCAACTATGGCGCATCAGGCAGAAGGCCCTTGTCCACCAGCACAGGGGGATGGCGGTGTTTCGTGGCTTGTTCATAGGCATAGGCCCAGCCGAGCAGATCGCCGTCTTTCCATCGCCGCGCAGAAATCTCCAGACCAAACGGCAGGCCATCGGCGTAGAACCCACCGGGAACAACCACAGCCGGAACGCCAATCATGTTGACCCAGCTTGTATCACTGTGTGGGCCATCGCTCAGATGCCCGTCTTGCGGCATGGTCTCATCGGGTGGAGGCATCTGTATCGCCGGATAGACGAATCCATCGAGATGCAGCCGGTCCAAGGCTTCATTGTATGCGTCGAGCATTTTTTGTCGCGGAGCAAAGTAGTTTGTCGCGGCCTGCGGATCGCTCTCCAGCGTTGTCTGAACAGCCTGTGGGCGGTCCTTCCGGTCATCACTGTTCATGCCGCCGATAATCGTCTCGGGCAAAGGAGAGCCAACAGCTTTCTCGTACTCTTCAGCCGAGTGGTACTGCGATGGGCCATAGCTGGCTAGAAATTTTTCGGTTCCTTCGCGGACATAAGGAAGCGTGCAGACGTGCGATGCAATTTCAGCAAAACTGTCAGGCAGTATGGAATCATCAAAGATCACTGTTGCACCGGCAGCGCGCAGCCCTTCGATTGCCTTCATAAAAGCTGCGCGTGTTTCCGGCCGCAAAGGAAGGCGAGCGGCGTCCCTCTCTTTCGCCGCTTCACTCGACGACTCCGCCGCTGGTATGCCCCGGAAGGGAATGCCTGCTCCCGCGAGAATGAAAGCAGGCACGCCGAAGCGTTTGCCTTTGAGCGCGTCTTTCTTCAGATATTGGGTATAAGGACCGGGCTGCGCTTTCGTCGCAGATTCGGCGGTTCGTGGATCCATCGGGTCTTTTCCTGCCATCACATCGAGCGCAATGGCGGCATCGGTTACGTTGCGCGCGATGGGTCCGGTGTTGTCGAGCAGCCAGTCGAGCGGCGCAATGCCGGCAATACTCACCAGTCCGCGAGTAGGAAAGACGCCCAGAACTGAGCTGGTTGCGGCTGGCATACGAATCGAGTTGCCTGTATCGGTTCCGTTGCCGAGAATTGCCAAATTTGCAGTGACGGCAGTGACGGTGCCTCCAGAAGAGCCTCCTGGGCTGAATCGTACGTCATATGCGTTGCCGGTTCGTCCGTAGGCTGTGCTGCGATTCGTGTCGCTCGCAGCAAAGTCCGGCATATTCGTCTGTCCGAGAATGACTGCTCCGGCTGCCCGCAATCGGGCGACGATGGTCGCGTCCTTTGGCGCTATCAATTCATGTCCCGGAATCATGTAGCCCTTCCATCCATCTGTAGTGATCAGCTCTTTGATGGACGTATTCGCCTTGATGACAATCGGAACACCCCACATCGTGCCGCGTTTGAAGCCGGCTCCGCCGGCCTCTGCCTCAGCATCTTCTCGGGCGGCTGTTGCCATGGCTCCAGGAACGTCGAGACTCTGTACTGCCCTGTAGATTCCGTTGTATTTCGCAATGCGTCCCAAATACCACTGCACGACTTGAGTGACGGTGTACTTATGGCTGCTGTATAACTCTTCTAATCTTGGGATCGTGACTTCGAGCAGATCGCGGTCCATGTCTGCCTGCGAAGCCGTGGTCTTGCTGGGCTGGGCTTGGATCTGCGCCCTTAAGCACGGTGCAGAAATTGAGAGAGCTATAAGCAGGCAGCAGAGGCTGGGTCGCATTTTCAATGAATCCTCGGTAATGTTCGACTCTTATAAAAACACACAACCTGGCTCAAGATGTCCGATGACGGGACTATAATTCCGGTGAGTTCGGCAGGGGGTCTGGTTTTCGATGTTTCGGCTCGACGCTGACAGGCGTGTCCATTTTTGTGACGGCGTGACTCGGCGGGATTTTCTGCATGCGGGGTCTCTAGCTTTCCTAGGTCTCACCATGCCGGAGTTCCTCAAACTCCGGGCAGCCGCTGATGTAAAGCCTAATAAGGACATCAACTGTATCCAGTTAATGCTCGTTGGCGGCCCCAGCCAGCTCGATACCTGGGACATGAAGCCCGATGCGCCGTCGTCCATTCGCGGACCGTATAAGCCCATCAAGACTAATGTTTCCGGCATCCAGATATCCGAGATATTTCCGCGCATGGCAAAACACGCCGACAAGTTCGCGCTGCTGCGGTCCTGCTATCACACAGCGGCGGCGGTGCATGACACCGGCTGCCAGATGATGCAGACAGGAAGGCTCTTCCAGGGTGGTCTTGAGTCGCCAAATTATGGCTCCGTGCTGAGATTTCAAAAAGGCGCGAAAGGCGACATGCCGGCGAACGTGCTGGTTCCTTATATGATCGGCCAACTCGGTGGCAACTTGCCTCACGGCGACACAGCCGGGTTTCTGGGCAAGAGCTACGATCCGTTCGTACTGAATGCCGATCCCTCCGATCCAAACTTCAAAGTACCCGATATGCTCCCGCCCGATTACATTTCGGCGGTGCGCGTCGACCGGCGGCGAAGCTGGCGCAATGAGATCGACCAATCGGTGAAGTATTTTGAGGAGTCGAATCAGGACGCGAAGCTGATGGATTCGACGTTCAATCAGGCATATACCCTCATGACTTCCACCAAAGCGCGCGAGGCATTCGAGCTTACGCAGGAACCGGATGACGTGCGCAAACGGTACGGCATGAACCGCTTTGGTCAGGGCTGCCTGCTGGCGCGGCGGCTGGTGGAGCGGGGCGTGCGCTTCGTCACGCTGAATATGTTCGAGACCGTGTTTAATGACATTACCTGGGACATTCACGGCTCCGCTCCCTTCAGCCCTATCAGTTGCTACAGCGACCTCGTAGGCCCCATGTTTGACAATGCCTACAGTTCGCTGCTCGAAGATTTGAGCAACGCCGGGTTGCTTGACTCCACGCTGGTGCTGGCGACGGGTGAGTTCGGGCGCACGCCGCGCATCAATCCCGCCGGCGGGCGCGACCACTGGCCACAATGCTGGACGGTGGTTCTGGCCGGAGGCGGGATCAGGGGCGGGCAGGTGGTCGGCGCGTCAGATGCGATCGGCGCTGCGCCGCAGGACAGGCCAGTAATGCCTGCTCACGTTGCGGCCACGGTTTATAAGTGCCTTGGGATTCCGGTGGATTTGGAATTGAAGACTCCGCAGGGCCGAGTGGTGCGCCTTGTGGATCATGGTTTTGACCCCATTGATGAGTTGCTGGTTTAGGTAAAGAACGTCGCTCAGTTAACGAATATTGGTCGCGGAATGGAAGCGTTTGCAAGATAATTTCCAAATTGTTCAGGGAATGATCAGAGTGAATAAGCACTCCATAAGGTTCCATCATGTTCTGCTGTTGAGCATAGTCGCCGCTGCAGTTGGCTTTCCCGGCGTAGCAGCCCAAACAAAGAACGACACTCCTTACCATCCACCCGAGATGATGAAGCCTGAGCCTGCGCCGCAAGCAGGGCACAAGTCAGCTGCCAGCGATCATCGCCCGCTCGTCGGCCTCGCCAAGATCGAGATCATTCCTTCCTCAATCACCATCACCGGACGGCACTATGCGCAGCGGCTTCTGGTTGAAGGAACCTTCGCCGACGGTCATCAGGAGGACGTAACCTCGCATGCCAATATCGCTGTTACGGATACAAAGGTCGCCATCGTGGACAAGGACAATTTCGCTGTCCCGCAAGGCGAAGGGCTGGCGACTGTCCTCGCGACCGTCGAGGGGCATCGCGCAAATGCGCCGTTGAGCGTCAAGGGTTATAACGATGTCGCGATCTGGAGCTTCCGCAATGACGTACTGCCCGTCATGACGAAGATGGGCTGCAATTCCGGCCCATGC
>NZ_DASQIX010000084.1:0-71591 GCF_035631355.1 Alloacidobacterium sp. | reverse complement strand
TCGAAGGCTCGTCCAGCACATAAAGTACGCCGCGCAAGCGCGAGCCGATCTGCGTGGCCAGCCGTATGCGCTGGCCCTCGCCCCCCGAGAGAGTTGCCGCGCTGCGATTAAGCGAAAGATAGCCGAGGCCAACGGCATTCAAAAATTCCAGCCGTTCGACAACTTCGCGACGCAGCCGCTCTGCAATCAGTGCTTCACGCTCAGAGAATTGGAGGTTGCGGGCTGCCTCTACGGAGCTGCGCAATGACAACGCGGTGAAATCCGCAATCGATAGACCACCAACCTTGACCGCCAACGACTCTGGGCGCAGGCGCTTGCCCTTGCAGACCGGGCAAGTCGAAGCCGACATGTAGCCCAGCATCCACTCGCGGTAGGCATCGGATCTTGATTCCTCGACCGCGTCGCGCAGATAGGAGAGGATGCCGTGGAATCCGGTACGCGGTGCTTCACCCTTGGCGGGGCCGTAAAGCAGGATTTCCTGCTGATTTTGCGATAAGTGCTCGAACGGCTTATTCAGGTCGATTTTGTAGCGTTGCGCCGCAAGCTGAATAAGCTTCAGCAGATACTGCGAAGCCGATCCGGGGCCGAGCGCGCCATCGAGTAACGGTTTTGACCAGTCCGTGATGACCTTTGCCGGGTCGAAGTCATAGATGCTGCCGAGGCCATGACACTCGGGGCATGCGCCGAATGTGCTGTTGAAAGAAAAACTGCGCGGTTCAAGCTTAGGCACGTCGAGACCGCAGTCAGGGCAGGCCATTGAGGACGAATAAAGCTGTTCGCTCCCACCTGAGATGGCAATCAGCACAAGGCCCTTGGCCATTTGCAATGCGCGCGAGACTGCTTCCTGCAGGCGCTTTTCGACGCCGGGCTTGAGAACCACGCGGTCAATTACAGCCTCGATGGTGTGGTTTTTGCGCTTTTCCAGGTTGATCGAATCAGCCAGATCGCGCAACGCGCCATCAATCCGCGCTCGGAAGCCCTGTTGGTCCAGTTCATCGAGCAGGTCCTTGAACTCGCCTTTGCGTCCGCGCACCACGGGAGCATAGATGGTCACCCGCTCGCCCGGAGCGAGCGACAGAATACGCTCGACAATCTGTTCATGGGTCTGGCGGGAGATGGGCCGTCCGCAATTGGGACAGTGGGGAACGCCAATCGAGGCATAGAGCAGCCGCAGGTAGTCGTAAATCTCGGTAATGGTTCCCACGGTCGAACGCGGGCTGCGGCTCGTAGTTTTCTGCTCGATGGAAATCGCCGGACTGAGTCCCTCAATCGAATCCACATCCGGCCGCTCGATTTGATCTAAGAATTGCCGCGCGTATGCCGATAAGGTTTCCACATAGCGGCGTTGGCCCTCCGCGTAAATGGTGTCGAAGGCAAGCGAGGATTTGCCGGAGCCGGAAAGGCCGGTTACGACGGTCAACGTGTTGCGTGGAATCTGCACGCTTATATCGCGCAGATTATGTTGACGCGCCCCGCGCACGGTAATGTGGGTGATTGACATGCAGGACGAAAAATCCGGAAATCTTGCAAACGCCGCGGGCAACAACCCTTGCCATGTGCTCATCGGGGCGTTCAGAATTGAAACAACGTTACTAAAGGTATCTTAGTTGGCAATAGAAAACGTGGTCAACGTGTGCCCGTTTTCTGGAAGAGGGCGCATCATAGTAAGCGCAGGCAGTTCGTGAAAACAGCAATGACAAGAAAGAATATCAAGGATGCAGGACGCACTTAATTTGGTTATGTTGATATGCGCGGCGGTAGCTGCGCTCGCTTTTGGGGTTTTGGCGGCGTATGGCATTTGCCGGGTGGCGTTCGCGGCTTTGAGGCTTCACGCGCGTTCTTATGCGGCTCATGCACCCCAGCCTAAGCCGGAAATCGCGCGCCTATAAAACTTTCGCAGCTTAACTTGAAGGCCGCTCAAGAGGCGGTCTTTTCTATTGCGGATTCACCTGTTGTTGCTGTTGCTGAAGCTGCTGCTGACGCATTTGCTGTAGTTCCTGAAGCATCTGCTGAGGCGTCTTGACCTGTCCGGACTGGGCGGGAGAGTGGGGTGTTTCCGTTTCCGGCGCCATCGTTTCCGGTCTTGGTGGAACAGGATTGTCCTGTTGCTCCACAACCGAATCGTCTTCATCATCGCTGCTGCTATTTTGCTGTGCCATCTGCATTGCTGGGCTGCCGCCGGTTACAGCTCCGCCGGTACGCGGAGTCAGCGTCAACTCCCGGGGAGCACCGTTCGCGAGCTCACCAACCATCATCACGTTATAGTCGACGCCATCCAGCAGAGCTGATAGCACCTCGCGTGGTGCTGCTGGCCCGTAGTTGCCGAATATGCGCTGATCGCGGGAAAGCCCATCAATCTTCATTCCTGTTTTGGCGGAAATGTCGTGAAGAATCGCTGAGAGTGTTGAATTGTCCGCCTTTACCGAAAGTTTCCCGGCGTTGAGTTGCACCTGCGCGGGTTGGGCAGGTTTGTCCAAAAGCGATAGAGCGGCCTGAGGCGTTTCCGGAGCGGCAATCGCGGTCTGCTGCACGCCTACAGGTGGTTTTACGCCAGCTGTATCTCGTTTGGTTTGTCGAGCTGGTTGCTGTGCCTCTGTTATGGTTGCAATAAGACCAATCAAGAGGACAATGCCGGCTTGTGCCATAAACCGCATCAAAAAACCTGTAGCTTGCGCGTAGTTTTCTGTGCGCAAACTTCTATGTACTAGACTAGCAGTGGTTTGGATTTGCTCACAAGAATTTGTTCCTTGCCATTTATGAATTGCTGGCGTTCATTCCCTCTGATTGTCGCGCTATTCTGCGGCGCAATAGCGCATGCGGTCACATGTACCACTCAGTCACAGCTTACAGACGCTCAACGTACAGCCTACGAGCAGGCCATTCGAGGACTGGCTGCGGAAATCCAGTCCGGCAATGTTGCCGCGGTGAAAGCAGAGGCCATCCCCAGCGTTGCGGCGCAGTTTGACTCGATCGCAGGAGCTATTCAGGCTGTTTCGCCTACTATTCAAGGCGCGGTCCTGACCATCCAGTCCATTTTCAGCCTGCGCGCAACTGATCTTAAGTCTGCACAGGACACGCAATTCTTCTGCAGCGTTCCGGGGTCGCAGCTGCTTATCAACATCTCAATTCCGCAGCTTCCTCCTAGCGACTACGCCTTTACAGTCGTTCATGCGACCGGCATAAAGCAGCCGCAGCAGATTTCTATGATTCTTGAAAATGAGCCCGAGGGCAGCTCCCAATGGAAACTCGCCGGCCTCTTTGTGCGGCCGCTTAGCGCTGCGGGACATGACGGAGTCTGGTACTGGACGCAGGCGCGCGCTTATGCAAACAAAAGGCAATCCTGGAATGCATATTTCTACTATCAGACTGCAGCATATTTGCTCAGTCCTGTGGACTTCATCTCAAGCCCAAACCTCGATAAGCTGCAAAAGGAGATGAGCGGTGTCCGCCCTGACGGATTGCCCGGCGCAGAACCTATGAAAATCGTAGCGAACGGGCAGGCTTTTGATATCACGAACATGCATACTGACGGCTCACTCGGTGGACTCGATCTTGTGGTGAATTACAAAACAAACGACGTGTCGGATCCGGTAGCTACGCGCAGCCGCAACATTGATGTCATGAAGGCACTGTTGGCCCAGCACGCTGAAATACGCGAGGCATTCCATGGCCTCTGGGTCTATGCCGATGCGGAGGGCCAGAGACCGTTCGCAATCGAGCTGCCCATGAATCAGATTCAGTAATCCGGCTGCTACTACATGAGGAAGAAAGAAAGTTCAATCGAGATGGCAAATGTGATGGAGAAAACCCTGTCCCAGGCAATCGCGGAGCGGCGCGCGACACCCAGTTTTGACGATTCTCACGTACCCGACGATGACTTGAAGAAGATTCTGGAAGCGGGACTTCAGGCACCCAGCGGCTATAACATGCAACCCTGGCGCTTCGTTGTAGTTCGCTCAGAGGAACAGAAGCGGCGTTTGCGGGCTGCCAGTTTCAACCAGGCCAAGGTGGAAGAAGCGGCAGCCATGATTGTTGCATGTGGGGATGCAGACGGCTGGCGTAATGGTGATATTGAAGAGATGCTGCGCCTTGGGCGCGAAGGGGGTATGCCGGAGAACTACGCCGAGCAGGCTAAGATCAACATACCTAATTACTTATCAAACCACCCAAATTTTCCGATGTGGCTCAACCGCCACGTCATGATCGCGTTCACCCACATGATGTTGATGGCCGAAGTCCTGGGCTATGACACGGCTCCGATGGAGGGCTTTGAAGAGGAGCGGGTGCGCGAAGTGCTCAAGCTGCCGCTCAGCTACCATGTGGTTGCTCTGCTTGGCATTGGGCATCTGAAGGGAAGCGACAAATTCTACGGCGGACGCTTCAGCATGGCTCGCACCGTTTTTGCTGAGGAGTACGGAAAGCCATTGAAGATTTAGTCTTGTTTCGATGCGGCGCGAATATCCAGAGAGCCCGATTGTCGGCGTTGGGGCGGTCATCATCCATGACGATCGGGTATTGCTCATCCAGCGTGGGCAGGAGCCGCTCAAAGGAGAATGGTCGCTGCCAGGCGGCGCACTCGAACTGGGTGAGACCCTGGAGCAGGGCATCAGACGCGAAGTACTGGAAGAGACTGGCCTGGCCATCGAGCCGGTGAAAATTATCGAAGTTCTGGATCGCATCGTTCGCGATGATGCAGGAACGGTGCGGTTCCACTATGTCCTCGTGGATTTTGTCTGCCGGATCACAGGAGGCGCCTTGTGTTGTGCTTCCGACGCCTCTGCGGCACACTGGCTACCCCGTAAGGAGTTGAATTCGCACAGTAAGTACCGCGCTGCGCCATTCACTGTTGCAGTTATCGAAAAGGGATTTCAAAGCCAGCCCTGAGTTCTATACGTCGCTTTTCCACACATATGCGCCCTGCTGCGGTAAGCCGATGTGTGCCAGCACACGCGCCGCGAACTGACGCGCCATCTCTGTCGAATCAATGGGCTGGTTGTACAGCGTAGGGATTATCGGAAAAATAGTGGCTCCTGCGTCGGCTGCCAGCACCATATTTCGCAAGTGAATCTTATTAAATGGCGTCTCCCGGACGCACAACACCAGCGGACGCTGCTCTTTCAAGCAGACATCAGCTGCCCGCTCAATCAGGTTCCGCGCCAGGCCATTGGCAATCGCCGCGAGCGTTCCCATGCTGCACGGCATCACGATCATGCCACTCGATGGATAACTGCCGCTGGCGATGGATGCGCCAATATCTGACTCGGCATGTTGCTGAATTTTGTTTGATGGATGTCCGATCAGCTTTTCGACAAGCGAGTTGCGACCGCTAAAGCGCAGTTCCTCGGCCAGTACGCGCAGAGCGCTTTCTGACGCTACGAAGTGCACATGCGAGACGCGTGGATCCACTTGCAAGGTCTGCAGCAGGTGCTGGCCAAAGACGGCGCCGCTGGCTCCCGTCATGGCCACAGTCAGATTCATCAGCTCGCGCGTCATCGTGCTTGTCAAATTAAATCACTTTTGAAGCTGGGTCACGCGGTTGCCGGTCGGGGTTTGCTCCACATTCTGCGAATAAACTTAGTCAGCCAGCGGATGGTGATCACGGCCAGCAGCAAAAAGACACATGCAATGCCGGCAGCGATCAATGGATGCTTCGTGGCCAACCATGTCACGCCAACCGCGAGTATGTCTTCACCGGTGCTGAGGGCAATGTTCGACACCGGCTCTGGACTGGGTGTAACTGCTGCGCGGACTGCAGTTTTTGAGCCGTGCGCCACGAGCGCAATGCCCGCACCAGCGACAGCTGCGAGAATCTGCATCTCGGGCGAAAGCTGCTCGCTCGTGTGATAGGCCAGGAGGGCTGCTATGGGAACGCGAATAAAAGTGTGCAGTGCGTTCCAGACCATGTCGAAGGCGGGAATCTTGTCGGCGACAAACTCAATCGCAAACATGATTGCGCTCACGCCGATCACCCACCAGTGCATTAGCATGTCCAACCCGGCAGGTAGCTCGATCCAGTGGGCCCGCGCCAACAGGCCCAGTGTAAGTAGCGTGGCATACACGTTCAGACCGGCGGCAAAGCTGGCGGCAATCACCAAAGCGGCAATCGTGATGGGCGTAAATGTTTCCATGGTGCTTTCCTAGTGTTGGCAACTGGCCGGATGCTGTTGCCCGTTGACCACAACCCAGCCATTATCTGCGCCGCGATGGGTTGAGCAGTGAACATCATGAATGCCGGCCGAGAAACGTCCATGTGATGGGAAGAAAGCCTGTCCATATGCATATACCTGTGCATTGACGGGAGCTGTCACCACTCCGTCGAGGTCGTCGTTTGTTACTACTTCCACTAGACGTGTATTTCCGTCCGGAAACGCGACGCGCAGTGGAAGGATTTGATGGCTGCCATGCGGTCCTCCGCTCTGTGTGCGCGAAGAGCTGACGGTAATGCCGCACACCATCACGTTGTCGACCGACTGTGTTTGACCGGAACCGAGCAGCCCGCCAAGCTTCTGGTTCACCTGCGGCGTGCAGCTCTGCGGCACAGGAACATCGTTCTGAGCCAACGCCGAACACGAAGCCAGAACAATGGCCAAACCTGGAGCGCAGCGGTAAAACATAGGCTACCTCCGGCAATCTAAAGCCGACTGAATAGTAGCAGAACTAAAGCCAAAAAGACTCGAGATGGGTGTTAGCGAAGATAAGGGTACCCATAGCCTGCCGGGCCTATTGAAGAGTCTCGCAGAGACATGGGGTCACTGCCTACCCTCTGAGCACCCGCTCAAAAATGGCATCCACATTTCGCAGTTGACGGTTCAGGTCAAAGGCGTGCTCCAGCTTTTCCGAGTTGAATTTAGCGGTGATTTCCGGATCGGCCTTGATGAGATCGCGAAATACCAGGTCGTCTTTCCATGCGCGCATGGCATGGCCCTGCACCAGCCGGTAGGCATCCTCGCGCAACATGCCCGCTTCAGCTAAATCAAGCAACAGTTGTCCGCTGAAGATAAGGCCGCCAGTGCTTTCAAGATTCTTCAACATTCGTTTCGGATAGACCAGCAGCTTTTCGATGAGGTTGGTTGTCTTCGCCAGCAGGTAATCCGTGAGAATTGTTGAATCGGGGAAGATAACACGCTCAACTGATGAATGCGAAATGTCGCGCTCATGCCATAGGGCGACATTTTCATACGAGGCCTGCGCATTGGCGCGGACAACGCGCGCGAGGCCGCTGATCTGTTCCGTGGTAATCGGATTCCGCTTGTGCGGCATGGCCGACGAGCCTTTCTGCTTCTCTGAGAAGTACTCTTCCGCTTCGCGAACTTCTGTCCGTTGCAGATGGCGAATTTCAACCGCAATTTTGTCCAGCGTAGACGTAACAATCGCCAAAGTGGAGATGTAGTGCGCGTGGCGATCACGTTGAATGACCTGCGTAGCTATCGGCGCCGGTTTCAGCCCCAGCTTCTCGCAGATGCGTTCTTCATGCTTAGGGCTAAGGTGACCGAACGTCCCGACTGCGCCAGACAGTTTGCCGATGCGAATCTGTTCCGCAGCCGCATCAAAGCGCTCCAGGTTGCGTCGCATCTCTGCATACCAGTTCAGCAGCTTCAGCCCAAAGGTCGTCGGCTCGGCGTGGATGCCGTGCGTGCGCCCTATGGTTGGTGTGTGCTGAAACTCAAGCGCGCGCTGCTTCAGTACCTCGATCAATGCCAGCAGGTCTTCGCGGATCAACACGGATGCCGCCTTGATTTGCAATGCCTGCGCAGTGTCTACTACGTCGTTTGAGGTAAGTCCATAGTGCAGCCAGCGCGACTCCGGCCCGATCTTTTCCGCGACCGCAGTGGTGAATGCAATGACGTCATGCTTCACCTCGGCTTCGATCTCCTGGATGCGAGCGATATCAAAGCCTCCGCGTTCGCGAATGGCCTGCGCCGCTTCGGCGGGCACAATTCCGTCCTCAGCCAAAGTCGCGCTGGCGGCTGTTTCCACCGCAAGCCACATACGGTACTTGTTTTCGTCACTCCAGATCTGACCCATTTGCGGGCGCGTATAGCGGGCAATCAACGAAGCGTTCTCCTTAAAAGGAATAGACTGTATGTGGTGAACTTCTAATTCTACCGTTTGTGCATCCAATCACTCGCAAATGCACTAAAGTCTGGAAGGGAAGCTGATGGAACAAGTTGTGACTGTAGCCAGCTTTATTGAACCGATGGAAGCCGAAATGGCCAGACTACGCCTCGAATCTGCCGGAATCGAAACATTCCTCTCTGGCGAGAACGCACGCATCATGGAGCCTGGTCTGGGTCCATTGCGGCTTCAGGTTAAGGCCGCTGACCAGTCGGACGCCCTGGACATTCTCGCCGATCCTGGAGCCGGGTCAGCGCCAGAGCCGACCACGGAACCAGATATATCGTGACACGACCATATCGTGTTACGATATATCTATGGATTTAGTCTCGACCTCGCAAACGGACCAGACACGCGCCGCAAGGACTGCTGCCATCGTTACCCCGGAAAGAAAGCGCCGCGTGGAGCGGAAAGCGGCCACGCCGACCGGCGCGACGATCAGCGTTGAACAGTTCCGCAAGCTGGCGGAATTCCGTTTTCAGCTTCGTAAATTTCTTCAATTCAGCCATGCTATTGCTGAGCACTGCGGGCTTCGCCACCAGCAATACCAGTTGCTGCAGTGTGTCTATGGAATGCCGTGCGAGCTTGACCCGACTATCGCCAACGTGGCCGCGCGCATGCTGCTGAAGCACAATAGCGCGGTGGAACTGGTGGATCGCACCATCGAGCAGGGTCTGCTGCGCCGCAGCCCTGACCCGACCGACCATCGCCGCATTCTGTTGCGGGTCACGGCGCTCGGCGAACGTCTTCTGGCCTCTCTGGCCGGTTACCATATGCAGGAGCTGGACCAGGCAGGGCCGGAGCTGATTCGATCATTACGGCGCGTTTTAAACATCAAGCCGTCAGGAAAGCAAGAAACGACTGAACAATGAGCAAGAGCACACATTCCGCCTCCGGGCATGCGCAGTTTTATTCCAATCTGCGCGATTTTAACGCCGACCCGCGCATGTTGCAGTTAAGCGCGTTGGCGGTGGTCATCGGCGCTTCCGGCGCCGCTCTGGCCTACATATTGCTGCACCTGATTTACGCGGCGACCAACATTTTTTATTTTCACCGGCTGAGCTGGCAGTTTATTTCGCCGTCGGTTAATCATCTGCACTGGCTGGCAGTGTTTGTTCCTATTGTCGGCGGCCTCATGATCGGCGTCATGGCCCGTTTCGGCACGGACAAAATCCGTGGCCATGGCATTCCCGAAGCGCTTGAAGCTATTCTGATGAATGGCGCTAAAGTCGATGGCAAAGTAGCCATCTACAAGCCGCTGTCCGCGGCCATTGCCATCGGCTCCGGCGGACCGTTCGGCGCGGAAGGTCCGATCATTATGACGGCCGGCTCGGTCGGTTCTCTCTTCGCCCAGATGTTCAAGCTCAGCGACGCGGAGCGCACCACGCTCCTCGTGGCAGGCGCTGCTGCCGGCATGACGGGCGTCTTCTCGACCCCGCTTGCCGCCACGCTGCTCGCGGTCGAACTGCTGCTCTTTGAGTGGCGTCCGCGCAGCCTTGTTCCCGTTGCCATCGCGGCAACAACGGCGGGCGTGCTGCGTCACCATCTGCTCGGCAACGGCCCGCTCTTTCCTATGGCGCAGATTGCGCCGGTGATCGAGCCACGCACTGTATTGGCCGCTCTGTTTCTGGGGGTTGTCGCCGGAATTGTCGCGCTGCTATTGAGCCGCGCCGTTTATGCCAGCGAAGACCTCTTTGAAGAGCGTCTTCCCATCCACTGGATGTGGTGGCCGGCCATCGGGGGCATTGTTGTCGGCATCGGTGGCCTAATCTTTCCCCGCGCCCTCGGTACCGGGTACGACGTTATCGACTCGCTGATCAACGGCAACACAACCTGGCAGCTTATAGCCGGGGTGCTCATCATCAAGAGCATCATCTGGGCCTTCTCTCTGGGCTCCGGAACGTCGGGCGGCATTCTTGCCCCGCTGCTCATGATCGGTGGAGCGCTGGGTGCCCTGGTCGGTTTTGGGTTGCCCGCTGTGCAGACTGGCGCATGGCCGCTGGTCGGCATGGCTGCCGTTCTGTCCGGAGCCATTGGATGCCCACTTACCGCAGCCGTCCTTTGCATGGAGTTGACCCACAACTACGCGCTCATGTTGCCATTGCTGGCGGCGACTGTAGCCTCGCACGCATTTACCGTCCTGTTTCAGAAGCGGTCGATTCTTACCGAGCGTCTCAGCCGTCGCGGCTACCATCTGAGCCGCGAATACGGCGTTGATCCGCTCGAGACCGTCACCGTCGCCCAGGTCATGCGCACTGACGCAGCATCTCTGGCGGCAGTTCCCGCCGGAGCTAGGGGTGCCTATCCCGGCGAAACGTTGCGTACCGTAGCCGAGCGCATGGCGCACGCACACATGACGGAGATGCCAGTCATTGAGTCGGGTACAGGCAAGCTGCTGGCTGTCATCGGTCTTGAAGACATGCTGCACGCTCGCGCACGCTCATACATTCGCGAAAACAAACAGGAGCGTGTGCGCAGGCTGCCTCTGTTCTTTGCACGGTCGCGGGCGAAGAGCGCAGTGGATTATGAATCTGTTTCTTAGATAGCGACGCCGAACAGGTTGCTCATCTCTTCGTAAAGAAAGCCGTACCCTGGGCGGTATGGCTGAACCCACCTGCCATCGACCACAAACTGGGGGATAGCGCGTTTGCCTACGTTCTGAAGCACGTCATCCGCCGCGCCTGGAGTGGTCTCGATATCGATCTCGGTATAAGGGATATGGTGTTTGTCAAGAAAGCGTTTGGCCTCGCGACAGGTGTGACACCATCGCGCAGTGTAGAGCAGAACCGGCATGTGCACATCATACCGGGCCACTAATACGTTTGACAGCCCGGGATTGGTCTCGCGCGCAAACCTTACCTCCCATCCGGAAACAACATTGATCGTCGTCTCCCTCTGAATCCTTCGACTGCCGCGCCCTGCAGCATTGGAGGTCCGCTGACTACATGCGTGCGGTCCAAGCGATTGCCGGTTAGGCCGGCTGGATCGGCGCAAGCAACTGTCCCGCGGCGCCGCCTGAAAAGATATGTAGCGGTCCTTTCGGCGTCGCAGCTTCACGACCGGAGGAGTGGATGTGCCGAGGCGGCTGAATAAAGCAATCTTTTCGGAACAGCGAATCTTCGCTGAAGGAACTACTCAGGCACGCTATACTCAGGCCGCCATGAAGCAAACGATACTGCAGCCGCTGAAACAAGAAGGTCTGACCACATCGATCCAGCAGCCAGCCATGACCTTCTTCGCCGCCGGAATGATCGGCCTCGGTGTCCTTGCCCTGACTTTCGGCGATTTCGCGCTCGTCTGGCAGCCTGTGGCAGCGTGGGTGCCCGGTCGAACCGCTCTCGCCTACGTTTCCGGCGTTTTGATGCTGGCGACCGGCATAGGGCTGCTCTTCCGCGCAACTGTGGCGTGGTCGGTTCGCATTCTGTTTCCGTATCTCATTCTCTGGTCTTTGCTGAAAATCCCGGCCCTGTTTGTGGCCCCGCAAATCGAAGGCGTCTGGCTCGGGTTTGGAGAACTGGCTGTGCTCCTTTCCGGCGGGTGGGTCCTGTTCGCCCGCCTGTCAGAACTGAAAGCAGGATCGAAGCTGGCCTCCATTTCCGGCGATAAAGGCGTCCGCATCGCAAAATACTTCTTTGCCATCTGGGTCATTCCGATTGGCCTTTCGCATTTCATCTATCTCAAGGAGACCGCGAACTTCGTCCCGGCGTGGCTCCCATTCCGCACAGGCTGGGCCTGTCTGACCGGCGCAGGACACATCGCCTGCGGGCTCGCCGTGCTCTTCTCCGTCATCCCGCGCGTCGCAGCCATGTTGGAAGCAGCCATGATCGGCGCTTTTACACTTCTCGTCTGGGGCCCGGCCATCATAGCCAAACCCCGAGACAGGTTTGCATGGACTGCTTTTTTCATCTCCTGGGCAATTGGGTCCGCTGCATGGGTTGTAGCCAGCAACATCGCAACGAAGAGATCCGTCCTAATGGACGAATGAAAAACCTTAGCTATCCACCCTTTTCTTTAGGCCCGGTCAGGTTGCGCGATGTTGTAAAATAACTGAAGCGAGTCCGACGTTCTTTCACGCTGCTTAGAGCAGGGTTGAAATGGGTTTCCGGTAGAAGTATCGGCCTTCAGGCCGGTGAAAGTGGGTCGCAAATTAAGGGGCTTTACCCCCGGCCTATCAACCGCCTGAATAAACCTCGATCAAAGAAGTCTGGACGCCCAAGCTTTGTTGGCGAGCTTCCTGAAAGCCCCGAGACACAAGCAACGTTATTGAAGAGGAGACAGAGTTTCCATGGCTAAGATCGCCAAGACAGCAGACCGCAAGAAGGTAATGGACACGTCCAAGAGCACCGATTGTCCCAGGTGCAGCAAGCCCACCCGCATCGTCAAGCGGGTCAAGGACCGCGAGCGCGGTATTCCGGGCGGCGTGTACATCTCCTGCTCCGCCTGCGATTTCTACGAAAAGCTGTAAGCAACAACTCAACAAGAATCTAGCGGGTGCCCCATGTTAGCGAAGCTAACGTGGGGTTTTTCTTTGTCCGGAGATTGATAAAAAAGAAGAGGGTCCGAAGGCCCTCTTCTTTTATGCGAACTAACCTTCAGGTTAGAACTTCACCGCCAGTGAGAACTGTCCGAAGCGACGTTCGTCGTTCGCGCCACCGTTGTTGCCGATGCCGCCCTTGGACGCGGTGATGTCTCCACCAGTCGCCGCGATGTCGTTGAAGCCTTCCTGGATGTATAGGTTGTGATGGTTGAAGACATCGAACCCTTCCGCACGGAACACCAGGTTAAAGCGTTCTGTGATCGGGAAGGTCTTTTGCACCGCCGCATCCAGATTCCATGCGCCAGGCCCACGGAACGAATTGCGTGCCGTCATGTCAGCTGGCCACGGGCCCCAGTCGGAAGCTCCGAGAAGATTCGGGTTGCCCCATGAGTTTTGTGCCGGCAAGGAGCCGATGACATAGGCATTTGCGCCACCGCCGTCAACTCCACTCGGAATAGATGTGAACGAACGCTTCGGCACTACACCACCAGCCGGGGTATACCGCGCAATATTGTAACCGCTGAAGTTGTTCGTGCTGTCGTAGTAGGTAAACGGAGTTCCCGAGCGAACGGTGTAGATGCCCGTTGTCTGCCATCCACCAAGCGCATACCGCACCAGAGCGTTGCTGTGGGTGAGCAGGGGTGCTTGATAGATCGGAGCGATTACCAACCGTTGACGGAGGTCGAGATCGCCGTTGCCATGGTCGAGCGCTGGGTTGAATGGATCCGTGTACCCAAGGCTGAAGGCATTATTTGTTTCGGAGAATGTGGTGCTCAGATCGTCGGTCGCGTGACCAAAAGTGTAGTTGGCCACGAGGCCCAGACCGGTGCGATGGAAGTTTGTGGTCTGGAACTGCACGTTCAGAGCATGGTAGTACGAGTCACCGCTCGATCCGCGGTTGTTGATGTTCGAATACTGCGGATTGAGGCGGGTAAGGTTGCTTTTGCCACTTCCGTTAGGATCAAGCACCGGGTCACCCAGAGTGGCGTTGCCGCTGCCGACACCGTTGATGTTCTTGATGTCATACAGGTGCAGGCCGCGTGCACCGGCATACTGCAGGCCAATCACCGTACCGGCAGCCAGTTGGTGTTCTATAGCCAGGCTGTAGAACTGCGTCTGCGCAGTGCGGATGTTCTGGTCCACGTTGCGCAGGCTGGTCGGCGGCAGAGGCGCCGGCGGACCGGGTTGCCCCAGCGGACCGGAATTGGAACTCGTTACCTGAGTGTTGTTCGCGATGATAACGCCGTAGGCCGGCGGGTTCTGGATCACGTTGAATGTAACGTTGCCGAAGTTACGCTCATAGCTGATACCGTACCCACCGCGAATGGACGTCTTGCCGTTACCAAACAGGTCATATGCAAAGCCGATGCGAGGTGAGACTGTTCCCCATTGCGGATTCCAGAGCTTGTGAATGGGGCTGTTCGGAGTTGTGTACACCTGACCGGTGCGGATGTTCGCGGGCTCTAGTGTTCCATAGTAGAAGTTAGAGTCCAGATCCTCGTGGTTGTTGTGCTGGACGCCGTAGTACTCATAACGCACGCCGTAGTTAAAGGTGAACTGCGGCGTGATCTTGTAAGCATCCTGTGCGTAGACAGCCCAGTCGTGAAACCTGTTGCTGCGAGCGAACTGGGGCGCCGTGGCTGGAAGATTGATCGAGCAAGCTGGCGTTTGCGTCAATGCGCCGGTGTACTGGTTGCGAACGCAGGGCAGCGCTCCACCAGGATTCACCGCTGCCTGGAACTCAAACAGGTCTCCGGTAGCCAGGTTTTGTAAGCCCGAGTCCAGATTGTTGCCGAGTTGCTCGTTTGCCTGAGCATAGGCGCCATAGGCCTGGTTGCTCTGGATATAAAGAACCTGTCCTCCGTACTGCATGGAGTGCTTGCCTTTGGTCCAGTTCAGGTCCTGGTTCCACTGAATCGTGTTTTGCGGACCGCCGAAGGGAAGACCGCCGTTTGCCGGATTGAAGTCATAGAAACCGGGCAGTTGGATGAAGGTGTTGGTGTTCGGTACCTGCGCGTTCACGGAGACTACCAGCGTCGGCGTTTCTTGCAGTGCGGTGTCGTAGCTGAAGAACGTGTTAAACCGGCTGAAGCTCAGTTTGGTGGTCGTCAACAGACTTGGGCTGAAAACGTGCGATCCGCTGAAGAGGTAAGCCTGGTTGTCCAGAGTTTGTCCCACATTGTATTGCGAATACGGTGAGGCAAACTCGGAGCCTGGTTCATCCACCTCTTTGTAGTCGACAAAACGGAAGAACATCTGCGTCTTGTCACTCAGGCTGTAATCCACTCTGCCAACAATGTTGTAGGCGTTCTGCGGAAAACCGCCGCCGGCATTCGTCGGTGCGCTGTAAGCCACGGTGCCAAGTGCGGGTGTGTTCGCCGGAATGCTCGTCATGCCCAGGTAACTGGCTGAGTAGGTCTGCGAGAAGTTGAATGTCTTCCCACCGGCATACTTGCTGAAAAAGTCCTGGATGTTCGGAGCAGCCACGGCCAGAAAGTCAGGCGTCGGAACAGCAGCCGTAAGATTTGCAGCGCTGCGAACGCGAATCCATTCTGTGCTGCCAAAGAAGAAGAGCTTGTCTTTCAGGACAGGTCCGCCCACAGCAAAGCCGAACTGGTTGCGGGTATAGGTGCCCTTGGGAATGCCCGCCTGATCGTTGGTCTCGGTGTTTGAGGTGTAAGCAGAGAGCCGGTTGAACTCCCAGGCATTTCCGTGGAAGGCGTTCGATCCCGACTTCGTGGCTACGTTGACCACGCCGCCCGATGCGCGGCCGTACTGCGGCTCAAAGTTGCTGGTCGTTACGCGGAATTCGTTGACCGCATCGATCGGAACAACAATGCCGACCGAGTCGCCGAAAACGGACACATTTTCGACACCGTCTAATAGAATTTCGGTGCCGGTAGAGCGCTGTCCATTAATGTTGAAGTTAACGCCGCGCGTCGTCGCATTTTGCGTGTTTCCACCCATTTGCGAGTTGCCGCTGTTCGAGCTGTCCCCGTTTGAGATATTGCCGGACAAGGCAACAAAGTCATAAGGATTGCGAGTCAAGCTGGGCAGCTGCGAAACCTGTTGCTGGCTCACAACCTGTGACAGTTCTTGTGTTTGTGTGTTTACCTGTGTGCCGCCCTCACCCACAACTTCTACTGACGTTGTAGCGGTGCTCACACTCAATGTGGCGTCAACGGTGGCATGCCCACCAACCGTGACCTCCACCTTTGCGGTGTAGGGCTGAAAGCCCGGCGCGGTTACGTTCACTTCATACGTTCCGGTGCTCAAACCGGTCGCCGTGTATGCTCCATTCGCAGCCGAGTCGACGGTTCGCTTAACGTCGGTCTGCAAGCTGCGCAGCGTGACGCTAGCCCCCGCCACGACGGCGCCAGTCGAATCTGTGACCGTTCCTCCGACTGTGCCGGTATCGACCTGGGCGAAAGTAATACCGCAGACAATCAGCAGCATCACTGCCAGGCCCGCGAGTTTCTTAAGAATGTCTTTCATCATGCTCCCTCCCAACGGAAATGCTTTTTTGTTGGTTGTTCCAATAAAGGCATTTCAAGGGCCATTTGAAGGAGGTATTCGTGATTACCCAAATGTCATCATTTATAAGTAGTTAACAATTGTTAATTTATTAACCATATATGTAACAAAAAGAATGTGATCCATTTTTGGAAGCTAAAATCCGCAATTTGGAAGGGAATGGTGTAATTACAATCTGGTTAACTATTTATTAACTAATTAACACAGCAATTAAACAATTCACCAATGGTAAACAACCGTTCGTCTCATTTTACAAATGCAATTTCGCTGAGAATAGCTTCAGCTGCCAGAACCGGGTCTTTAGCCAGCGTTATAGGACGTCCCACAACCAGATAATCCGCCCCTGCCGATAATGCCGCTGCGGGAGTAGCCACACGCTTCTGATCTCCGACAGATGCCCCGACAGGCCGAATCCCCGGCGTCACGAGAATCGAGCCGGGAAGCTCATGGCGCATCTGTGCCGCCTCTTCCGGGCTGCAAACCAGTCCCTGAATTCCCGATTCGTGCGCTACTTTAGCCAGCCTGAGAGCCTGCTCGGCTGGCCTGGCAGCAATCCCCGTCGCGGCCAATTGCGCTGCATCCATGCTCGTTAGAACAGTGACCGCCAGCAAACGCGACGCCTGCGGCAACCCCGCAGCGGCCTCAGCCGCAGCCGCAAGCATGGCCGGACCGCCGCCTGCATGAACGGTCAGCAGGTCGGCTCCAAGTCCGGCAACAGAACGAACCGCCCCAGCTACCGTGTTTGGAATATCGTGCAATTTAAGGTCTAAAAAGACACCAAAATGGCGCTTTTTCAGCTCTAAAACGACGTGATTTCCTGCCGAAATATACAGCTCCAGGCCGACTTTAAACCAGCGGCAGCGCCCCTCAAGCTGATCCACAAGCGCGAGCGCCTGCGAGGCGTTGGGAAAGTCGAGGGCGACAATCAGCTTATCGGCAGCGCTAGACACACTTCGAGTAAGAACCATGTCAAAGAAGATTTTACGGCCTGGCTGCCGCGGGAGTCAGCGGATAGCTCAACTGGGCCAAATCGTTCTTTGTATTCACAAGATCCAGGCGCACAGGCGCCGTCCCCCTGCTGCTAAAACCAAGGAAGCGCGCGGCGGCGTAAGAAAGATCGACCACGCGGTTTTGCGGCATCGGGCCGCGATCATTCACGCGAACCACAATGGTCTTGTGGTTGCGGAGGTTCGTGACGCGCACCATCGAGCCAAGCGGGAGGCTGCGGTGGGCGCACGTAAGTTGATTCATATCAAAGTCTTCACCGCTCGCCGTCGGCTGTCCCTGGAGCTCTTCGCCATACCAGGATGCACGGCCAATCTGATACCAGTGGCGCCTTTTGCCAGCAATATCAGTATTTTTCCCGAGGTCATTGTCGGGAAGCGCGGACGGTTGCGGGTTATGAATGGTGGCCGGAACATCGGCCTTCATGCCGAAAAGCCCAAGCATGGCAGCCAGGACAAGCCCAGCATACGTCGAGAGCTTAGGAATCCGTCTGTTCGTATCGGTTACGATAGCGTTCATAGTCCTCCATGTACAAATTGTATGGAGCCAATAAGGCTAAGTCAAACCAATATCAGTATTTATCCTCAGTTTTCGCTTGCCAGAATGTAACATCTGTGGTAGCAAATTGACGCAGTTTGAACGTCCAATGACGAAGGCAGATTCGACGGTTAAGATGAAAACACGATGAACGAGGATGTGCAAGCTGAAATGCGAGCAGATGCCAAGTTTTCCGCCAGACCCATTGCGCTCACCATTGCCGGCTTTGACCCATCCTGTGGCGCAGGAATCACGGCCGATCTTAAAGTCTTTGCTGCCCATAATATATACGGAATAGCCTGCATCACTGCCTTAACTGTGCAATCGAGCATGGGAGTAAAACGGGTTGAGCCGGTTGCGCCGCAAACCGTCCGCGAAACCCTGGACGATCTGCTCGAAGACGTTCTTCCAAACGGGGTAAAGGTTGGCATGTTGGCGACAGCAGATGCGGTCAGCAAAACCGCCCAGTTTCTGGCCAAGTCTGGAATCGGGCGTCAGCGGATCGTCCTCGACCCCGTCATTCGATCCAGTTCGGGCAGGGAGTTGCTCAGCCCGGAAGGCGTGGCTGCTTTGCGTTCAGAATTGCTGCCTCTTGTTGGCTGGGTAACGCCGAATATTGAAGAGCTGGCCGTGCTGGCTGGTTCGCCAGCTTCAGTAAGAGAGGATGTACCCGACGCGGCAGCGCGTCTCCAATTCCTGACCAGCGAGGGTGGCAATCGTGACCTGCACATTGTAGCTACGGGAGGCCATCTCGACAGCGTAGACGATTTCCTCCTTACGCCCAATGGGAAGGGGCAGTGGGTCAAAGGCGAGCGAGTTGAAACTCAGTCCACTCACGGGACGGGTTGCGCTTTTTCATCGGCGCTGCTCTGTCAGCTGATTGCTGGACGAAGTCCCGAAAAGGCAGCTATGGAAGCTAAGGCCTACGTAAGCGCAGCTCTCAAAGCTGCCTACCCGGTGGGTCGAGGGACTGGTTCCATGCATCACCTCTTCCGATTAACGTGATCCATTTCAGTTGGCGCTGAATGCCCTTATAAAAAAACATGCTTCGGGAAAGATAGAAACAGGCAACACCTTTGGTGCTGCCGGTGAACGGTTGAGAGGGACATGCTTCTCTGGGCGGAATTTGGAATGTGGAAAAGTCTTGGTGCAGCATTGGAGATCGGCAACTGTAGTCCAGGAACAGCTTTATCGCCAAGCTTCGATGATCTATATTTAGATCTGGGGCTCCCAGCCTTTCTCATATTCGCGTGACCATCCCTTCATCGCTTCAGAATCGCCGAGAATCTTTCCATTCTTTGAATCCAGATTCAACTCGCGCTGCACCTTCCACGCGATATTGGAAAGCTGAAGCATGGTTACCGCTACATTCCCAACCGCAATCGGAGCATTCAGTTTTTCGCCCTTACGAATACCCGCGATGAAGTTCGCAAAATGGTCGTCGGTCATCGAGTCGCGGCCTGTGAGATCGGCGGAACTTGTCGCGCTGCCGGTCTTATACTCATCCGTCTTCCTGCCATGCAGGTCGTACACTTCATATCCATCGCGATCTACAAGCACAGTCCCGGACGTGCCCATGATCGTCGATCCGCGGTCGCGTCCGTAATACTTCATCCCCTGGCAGCACTTGCCCTCCCAGGTCAGTAGTTTGTCGTCGTATTCAAAGCTCGTGACCAGCGTGTCGTAGAACTGCCAGTCATCTTTGAACTGATATCGCCCGCCTGAAGCCGTCACGCGATTCGGATAATCCACGCCTAAGGCCCAGCGACAGACATCCACTTCATGTGTCCCATTGTTCAGTGTCTCGCCTGTGCCGTAGATCCAGAACCAGTGCCAGTTGTAAGGATGGAGGTTGTCCTTATATGGCCGTCGCGGAGCGGGGCCCTGCCACAGGTCCCAGTCGAGCGAAGCGGGGACCGGAATTTCTTTCCCCACACCAATGGATTTGCGCGTGTTGCTGTACCAGGCCTTCGCAAAGTACGGTCTGCCGATCAGCCCATCATGGATTTTGTTAACGATTTCGATCGTGTGCTTTGACGAGCGTTGTTGCGTGCCCATCTGGACCAGCTTTCTGTATTTCTGCTGTGCCTCCACCAGCAGTGCGCCTTCAGCCGGATTGTGACTGCACGGCTTCTCCACATAGACGTGCTTGCCCGCCTGCAGGCCCGCAATCGCAAGCGGGGTATGCCAATGGTCAGGCGTTGCGATGGTGATCGCGTCTAAATCTTTTGAGGCGAGCACTTTGCGGTAGTCCTTGTCAGTCGCTGGTGCATAGCCGAGTTCTTTTTGCGCGTTCCCGGCGAACTTCTCCAGAATGTTGCTGTCCACATCGCAGACATGAGAGATGCACGCCGCGTCCTTATTTGCTTTCAGCGATGACAAATGCGCGTAAGCGCGTCCATTCAGGCCAATCACTGCAAAATTAAGGCGCTCGTTCGATCCCAAAATTTGAGCGTAGCTCTTTGCCGTTGCGCCAATCGCCAAGCCCGCTGCTCCAACAGCTAGCGTGTCGAGAAACTCCCTTCTAGTGACCATCTCAGCTCCTTAGTTTTCCTGCGAATGCACTGCGGGCTGTCTTAAATACCGCTATGCGGGACGGCAGACATTCAGTAGTGAAATCAATATGTGACCCTAATGTACACGAGCATTGTGATGACGTGCATTTCTGCGACTGCACTCCACACGCTGGGTCGGGCATGCCTGACCTGGCCCAAGAAGAGCCACACGCCTATGCATGAGGCTTTCCCGACTATTATCGGTGACGCTTTATAGCGTCGGTATGCCCTGAGGACAGTGCCGTGCTTCTTTGAGACCTGAGTCGTAGCCACTTCGCTATTCCAAGCAGCGACAGCAACAGGCCAAAGGGCAGACACATGAGGGCGACGATGAGGGTTAGCCATCCGGAGTTGGTATGTGGGCCTTGCGGGCCGATGCCGCCGAAGGCAAACTGTGCGAGCGCGGCGGCAATTATGCCGGCGGTAAATGTTCCGAGGCCGGATTGCAGGAGTTGTCGAGTTCCGTCGCCTTGTCCAAGATGGGTCCGGGGCTCGGCGCTTTCTGACAACGGCTGATGCTCCGGCGATTGTTCGGTCACAAGCGACATGCTAATCCTTCAGCGCCATGCTGCCAGCATCGCATAAACTACAACGCCAGTGATAGAGACATACAGCCAGATCGGCAGCGTATAACGGGCAATTTTCTTGTGCTGTGGAAAGCGGCCCGAGAGCGAAAAGAAAAACGTAATCAGAATCAGCGGCAGCGCCACGGCTGACAGCAGTATATGGCTGATGAGCAGAGCGAGATAGGCTGTGCGGATGGGGCCGTGTCCGGCAAAGCGCATTTCTCCATGCAGAGCATGGTTGGTTGTATAGGTGATTAGAAAAAGCACGGAGAAGGCAAAGGCTGTGAGCATCGATGCACGATGCGCCGCGATGTTGCGCTTGCGAATGTAAGAAAAGCCAATGACTAGCGCAGCGGCGCTCATGGCGTTAAAGAGGGCGTTCAGCGTGGGCAGGAAGAGCAGACGCGAAGCATATTCCTGCGATGGCGGATGCACATAAATCAGCCAAAGCAGAAAGAGCGTGGCGGCAACGCTGATTCCGATGATGGTTGCGATGGGCGCGCGGCTTGTGGTCTCGGCTTGTGTTGTTTGTCCTTGCACTGGTGAAGCCCTATTTGGAGTGCGCTTCGCGCGGTCTATCGTTCACAAAAACAGATCCTTCGCTCCGCTCAGGATGACAACTTTGTAAAGAGTCATGCAGACGGTTTATTTGTCCGGTGGTTGACAATGGCCCAGGATGCGGCGAAGGTCAGCGCGCAGAAGGCGATGGTCACGGTCAGGTTGGTCGTCAGCGGGAAATCTGTCTGCTGCGCGGGAAAGAGCGCGTTACGCAGCGCGTCGGTCCCGTAAGTCAGCGGGTTGATCCGCATAAGCGTACGGAGCCAGCCAGAGGCGCCGCTTGCCGGAAAGATCGCGCCGGAGAGCATCCAGAGAGGCAGCAGGATCAGGTTCACGATCGCGTGGAATGCCTGCGGCGAGTCCATAGGCCAGGCAATGGCGAAGCCGAGTGCGGTGAGCTCGAAGCTGATCATGATGATAGCGGCGATGCTGACGCCGATAGCTTCGAGGTTAGGGTGCACACCTATCAACGGCGTGAAGACGAGAAAGACAATCCCCTGGATCGCGGCGAGGGTTGCGCCTCCCAGGACTTTGCCGAGCACGATGGACGAACGGCTGACGGGCGCGGCCATGACTGAGAGCAGAAAGCCTTCATTGCGGTCCTGAATCAGCGACATCATGCTGAAGATCGCGGTGAAGAGCACGATCATGACGACAGCGCCGGGAAAGAAATATCCCAGGTATTGATTGGAGCCTTCGCTTCCGGTGTGGAAGCTATGCGCGAAGCCGGAGCCGAGAACAAACCAGAACAGTATAGGAGAAGCGATAACGCCGACGACACGAGCTTTCTGGCGGTAGAAGCGGACGATCTCGCGCAGCCAGAGGGTGTAGGCGGGCGTCCAGATACCTACCTTCCTGGTTTGCTGAATGCGTGGCGCGGGAGCGGTTGCAACGATGGTGGCCATGGTTATATGCGCTCCTTTGCGGCTTCTTCCTGTTCTGTCCAGAAGCGGTGCCCGGTGCGCTGGATGAAGACATCTTCCAGGCTTGGTTTGGCGACAGATATGCTTTCGACCAGTCCGGGAAAAGCTTCGACGACATCGGTCACGAATTTGTGGCCTTGTTCACGTTCGAGGCGGACGGAGTGGCCGAGCACAGACGGCGAAATAATGAAGCGGTTGGCGATCTTTTGCGCAAGGTCTGCGGCATCGGCCTCGCTTGCAGTTTCAAACGTCACCACATCGCCACCGATTTCCGATTTCAATTCAAAGGGGGAGCCGAGCGCGACAAGTTTGCCTTCACTCAGGATAGCGAGTCGGTCGCAGTGTTCGGCCTCTTCCATTAAGTGCGTGGTCACGAGAACCGTAACGCCTTCATCGTCGCGCAACATGCGCAGGTATTGCCACACGTCGCGTCGCGCGCCGGGGTCGAGGCCGGTGGAAGGCTCGTCGAGCAGGAGGACTGAGGGGGAATGGATAAGGCCCTTGGCCAGTTCTACGCGGCGCTGCATTCCTCCAGACAGCGTTTCGACAGCATCTTTGGCGCGATCAAGCAGACCCACACGGGAGAGAACCTCGTTGATACGGCGTTTGAGATGTGTGCCTTTCAGTCCGTAAAGATGGCCCTGGTGCTTGAGATTTTCAGCGACCGTGAGCTTGATGTCGAGGCTGCGCGCCTGAAAGACAATGCCAATCTGCTGGCGAACTCTATTCGGTTCGCGAGCGGCGTCGAATCCCTGCAAGAAAGCATGGCCGCCGGTTGGCACCATCAATGTCGAAAGGATGCGAAATAGAGTGGTCTTGCCGCTGCCGTTGGGTCCTAGTAGGCCAAAGATTTCCGCCGGACGCACGTCGAAAGTGAGGTGGTCAAGGGCGAGGCGCGAGCCATAGTTATGCGAGAGCGCGTTGAGAGAGATGGGCGCGGGAACCTGAGGGTTGGCGAGAGATTGTATTTTCTCGAATTGTGTTGTTGTTGCCATGTTTAGTTTGTCGGACTTGGAAAAATCCTAACCGCAGGTCCCCTTCGGCTACGCTCACGGCAGGCTCTCTGCTCCGCCTTCGACTCCGGTCGGATGACAAAATTGGGAGCAGTACTCATACTTTTCACTTTCCCAGCGCATTCAGCATTAGGACTGTCAAAAGCACGGGCAGATAAATAACGCTCACTTTCAGCAGATCGCGCGCGTACATTTTCGATTCGACAATGCTGCGCGCGCGTGTGATGCGGGCGAACCGAATTGTGTATCCCAGATAGACGATACTGAGAATCGCTGCGGTCACACCATAGATCTTCCCGGCAAAGTGCAGATACACCGGCAGCAGGCTTACGGGAACCATGAGCACGGCATAGGTCAGGGCTTCGAGTACGGTAGACCAGCCGTCTGGCTGCACGACCGGCAGCATGCGGATTCCCGCTCGGCCATAGTCTTCTTTATAAAGCCACGCGATGGCCATGAAATGCGGGAACTGCCAGACGAAGAGAATCGCGAACAAGGCGACAGCAGGCCACTCGATTGCTCCGCGCACTGCGGTCCAGCCGAGTAGCGGAGGCATGGCGCCCGGAAACGCGCCAATGAAGGTTGCCAACGTTGTGTGGCGCTTGAGCGGCGTATAGATGGCCACATAGCTGAACGCAGTAATGAGCGTCAGTGCCCCTGTAAGGGGATTTGTTTCGTATGTGAGCCATAGGGAGCCAGAAATGATAGCTGCCATACCCAGCAGGACACCATGCGGCAGGCTGATACGTCCCGATGCCATGGGGCGCTGAGCGGTACGAATCATTCGTGCGTCGAGTTTGCGCTCCAAGGCCTCGTTTAAGGCTGCGGAACCGGCGGAGACCAGGCCGATGCCGACTAGGGCAGCGATGAGTCCCGGCTGGATGCTGCTGATGCCGCTGCGCATGGAGCCGAGATAAAAGCCGGCCCACGCAGTCATCACGACCAGCGCGGTAACGCGAAATTTAAATAGCTCCGCGTAATCGGCGATACGGGATGCGGTCTCGCCGGCGCGCAGATGTGGGTGTTCTGCAGTCACAGCCTCGCCGGGCGAGATGACCTGGTCTTCGATGACAGAAGATGCGGGGACGGCGGGCGTCATGAGGGTACGGCTCGGACGAAATCTAATTGTGCGCCTGGGGCCACTCCCCATGATAACAAGCGATGGGACCATTGAGTCGCAGCAACTGATTCCCGGAGAAAGTCTTTCAATTTTCAAGCTTGAACTTCGGTAACAGGATGAGGCGCTGAGATAATTGGCTCCGGCTGCACTGCATATTCATCCAGCAGAACAGTGACGAGAACGGCGGTCGGCACAGCGACCATTGCGCCAATGATGCCGTCGAAGGCCGCGCCTAAAAGCAGCGCGACGATGATGGCGATTCCGGGGAGATCGACGCTCGAGCGCATGATACGCGGTGTCAAAAATGAGGTTTCAACCTGTGCATAAATGGCGTAAAAGATGGCCACCCCAAGCACACGGGTCCATGAATCTATGGCGGCAACAAGGATTGCAAGCGAGACGGTAATGACCGCTCCCGCAATTGGAACGATATTAAACACGCCCATAAGCACACCGAGCGCATAGGCGTAGCGCACATGCAGCGCGAGGAAGACGATGGTGCTCGATAGGCCGAGAATCAACATCAGGCTGGCCTGGCCGAGCAGCCATTTGCCCATGCGCCTTTCGGCGCGCGCCAAGGCTACATCCAGCCGCTGCCGCATGTCCACAGGGAAGAAGCTTAAGACCCAATGGTAGGCAGCTTCACCTTCAAGCATGAAATAGATGGTGAGAACAATGCCGGCGACGACATAGAAGAGCTTAGTGGCCCAGTCGCGTATGGAGAGAAGCAGATAGGTGGCGAAATTCGTGGCAAAATCCTGCAATTTGGTGTTGAGCACGCTCACGTTGACACGCTGCATAAAAGGGACATGTCGAATGCGCGACAGCAGCTCAGGTCCGCGCGTCGGCAATTCGTTGAAAAACTCGCGCAGGTCACGCATCACTGGAGGCAGCGCGAAGACGAAAAACAACGTAGCAAAGCCCCCGACTGCGAGCAACAGAATAAGTATGGCAATCCCTCGACCAGGCTTCCAGCCGCCGATACGCAGCTTCATGATGCCGTTGACTACCGGCATTAATACGACGGCGAAGAGGGCGCTGACGTAGAGCAGCACCAGCACATCGCGCACAACCCATGCGAGATACAGCCCGAGGGCGAGTGCAAAAGTGAAGACTATGTCGCTACGCAGTGACCGGGTCTGCTTGATCGTTGTATCTGTTGGAACCGCGATGGGGGGTTCGCTCATGCCAAAGTATTTTCCTTAAGGAGAGCACTGACTGTCTTGAATATCTGATGCGATGTTTCTTCCGCCGTAAGCGAGGCTGTTTCAATGACAAGATGTGCTGCATAGTAGTAGGAAAGGCGGGACTCGAAGCGGCTGCGCAGGTGTTCGCGATTCTGCAGCACTGGACGGAGGGCGGCGCCGGGCTGCTGCTCACAGCGCGCGATCATGATTTCAAGCGGAGCGTGAAGAAATACGACGCATGTTTCCGGGTTTACGAACAGGGCCTCGCGAATGGAGGGTGTTTCGACGGCTCCCCCACCCAGTGCTAGAACCAGGCGGTCTTCGCGCACAAGATCATTAATGACCTGGGCTTCCAGGGCGCGGAAAGCAATTTCACCGTTGTGGCTGAAAATGTCAGCAATGGATTTACGCGCACTGTCCTCAATGACATTGTCTGCGTCGAGGAAGCGCCATTGCAACAGGCGCGCCAGCAGGGAGCCAACAGTGGATTTGCCGGCGCCCATGAATCCTACGAGCACAATGCGCGAAATGCAGGCCGGAAAATTCGGCTTCGTCTCCATGCGTTCTCTGCATTATAAGAACCGAAGCAGGTTAAGACTACGGCAGCTTGCCGGTATGCGCCCGGGTCTTGTGGTCCGTTTCATTGCGAATGGCTGACTGAATATTGTCCCAGACTGACGGGCTGGGGTCATGGATCGGTAGCAGAAGCTTGGCCTGCGCGGCGATGTATTCGAGATCGCGCACCAGGGCAGAGCAATTTTCGCAGCCGAGCACATGCTCATTGCGGCTAACATTCGCGCCCGACTCAAAGAGTTCGGGGAGACTTTCCTGAAATTCTGCGCAATTCATTGATTTCCTGTCGCGAGTGTTACTCATGCGACCGACTCCTCTTTCCGTTGTCCGGAGCGCAGGAGGTCGCGAAGCTTCATTCGCGCTTTGTGCAGTTGCGATTTACTGTTGCCGATGGAGCAGTTGAGCATGTCGGCGATTTCATTGTGTTCGTACCCTTCCACATCATGCAGTACGAAGACGAGCCGATAGCCAGGAGGCAGATTTTCCACTGCGCGTTCAAGCGCGACTCGGTCGAGAGAACCGGAGAGAACAAGGTCGCGTTCGCCAAGGTCTCTCCGAGGGCCATCTTCCTGGGAAGGCTCGAGTGCCTCCTCGAGCGATATCTGCGGCAGGCCTTTCTTGCGCAAGTGCATGAGCACCACGTTAACCGCGAGGCGATGCAACCATGTCGAAAACGCTGAGTCGCCGCGGAAGGTACCGATTTTGCGATGGAGCTGTAAAAAGGCTTCCTGCGTGAGGTCTTCGGCCTCCGCAACATTGCCGAGCATGCGCAGGCAGAGCGAATAGACGCGGCGTTTATGCAGCGAGTAGAGAATCTCAAACGATTCCCCATCGCCTGCCTGGGCCTGGGCGATGGCTTCTGCTTCTCCGGCAATCGGAGGATTTCTGCGCATGTGTCTTACTGGTGGTCTGGGTTCCGATCTGGGCTGCGTAGGTCCTGCGCTCATCCGCACTCCACCTGTCTTGAAAATTCCACGCTTTGCTTCTCCCGTCAATCCATAATTCGATTTGGTCTGAGCTGAATGCATAGGACACTGATCGGGATGGCATACGTTGCGAGTTGTAAATAGGAGGACAATCCAGCGCAAATGGTTGCCAGGCAGCAGCTTGTCCCTTAGTCAAGAGCCGATGAAGCGGGCATACAGGCTTCGGGCCTGAATGACATCTGTTGTCCCTTGAATCAGTGCCCGTCCGTCAGCGAAGACAGTGATGACATGAGCGCCGCGTTCAAAACGGAGCAAAAGATTATTGGACCGGACTTTGCCGTGCGACTTGAGTCTTGCCTCGAGTTCACCGAAGTCGACGGGGCGCTCGTGCTCATGGATCTGAACTGAGTTCCGGCCGCAGAGAGTGATGTGAGGGCGGCCTTCGCCGCGCAGGTGCGCGAAGTCACGCCGCTGGCAAACTTCACAGTCAGGCCGTGGACGGTTCGTTGACACCTCCGAGCGCTCGTTAGTCCATAGATCAAAAGACAGCAGGCTGCGGCGCAGCATGTCTTTTGATCCGGTGAGCAGTTTGAATCCTTCTGTCACTTCGATGGAAGCAGCGAGGTTGACTGCTGAATTGAGAATGCCGGCGGTGTCGCAGGTTTCGATTGTGCCGCTGGGCGGCTTGGGAAAGATGCATGCAAGGCATGCGGTTTCCCCGGGAAGGATGTTCATGGTGACAGCATAGGCACCAATGGCAGCGGCATATATCCAGGGTTTGCTTTGTTCAACCGCGTAGTCGTTGATCAGGTAGCGGGTCTCAAAATTGTCACTTGCGTCGAGCACAAGGTCTGCATCACGTAGCAACTGGTGGATATTTGCCGGAATCAAATCAGCGATGTGGGCATGGACACTGATCTCACTGTTAAAGAGAGCGATTTTCCGGCGGGCGGCCTCTGCTTTTGGGAGCGCCAGTTTTGCGTCTGTCTCGTCAAAGAGCACCTGGCGCTGAAGATTACTCTCCTCAACATAGTCGCGGTCGATGATGATCAGCGTACCGACTCCAGCGCGCGCGAGCAAAGATGCTACGGCAGCTCCGGTGGCCCCGCAGCCAACAATGCCAACATGCGCCGCTTCCAGTTTTCGCTGTCCCTCGGGCCCGATTCCGGGATACAAAATTTGACGGGAGTACCTCTCTGTTAACTGTGCGCTCGGCATTGGCTTGTTCTTTAGTATAGAGAATGGATGGAGCCTTCATTGGATGTTGGGGGTTCTTGGCGTGGACAGGGCTGGATTTCATTCTTTCGACGCATTTGAGGGGCCGATTGGATTCTCGCTGCAAATCCTGGACAAGCGCCTGTTGGCAGGCGATGCGTTGGTTCAACCTCGTAATTTTGATGTGCCTCGCTTTTTGCGGCTTTGCAAACGCCGAGGAAGCTCGTGGCACAGTCGGCGCTCAACAGACAGCGGGTGCGGCAGACAACTTGACGCTGCGAAGTTGGGCGAGCCTGCATGTAGAAGCAATACAGTTTCGGGGAGTTTCCGCGGAGAGGCTCGCCCCTCTACCGGACCAGTTGGCGCAACAACCACAACAGCCACTTGATCCGCTTAAAGTCCGCGAAAGCCTGCGGCGTCTTTATGAAACCGGCCTTTACAAGACAATTCAGGTTGAGGGTCTGCGCAACGGCAATACCGTGACCATCATATTCGATGGTGTTCCCAATCTTTTTATCGGCCGTGTGACGGTAAATGGGGTGAACACCGAGAGGCTTTCCGGCGTGCTGGAGCGCTCGACACGCATGAATGCAGGGACCGTATTCACTGATAGCAAACTCATGCAGGCGCAGACGCTTATGCAGCAGACGCTGGCGGAAAACGGCTACTATGCGGCGAAAATCTTTGCCAGCACCAGCATCGATGAGGCAAATTCACAGGTCAATGTGGCTTTTCAGATTGAACAAGGCAAACAGGCGCGCGTGGGCGATGTAGGGGTAAAGGGTGACAGCGGCATGACGGTTGACCAATTCCGCAAGAAGGGCAAACTGAAACAGGATTCAAAAGTGACGCGCGATACGGTGAGCAATGCTTTGAATCGTCTGCGCAAAAACTATCGAAAACAGGACCGTCTGGAAGCAAGCCTCAAGCTGGATTCGCGCACTTATCAGCCACCATCTAACCACCTGGACTACGGATTTTCCGCGGAGCGCGGACCGATTGTAGAAATTAATGTCGATGGAGTTTCACTCAGCAAGGGTAAAATCCGGAACCTTGTGCCTGTCTATGAAGAAGGCAGTGTTGATGATGATCTGCTGCATGAAGGCGACCGCCGTATTCGAGACTACTTCCAACGCGAAGGCTATTTCGAGGTAAAAGTAACACACGCTGAACAACGGAAAGACCCGCAGCACTCCATCATTACGTACACAGTCACTCCTGGGGTTAAGCATTCTGTGACTGAGGTGACCGTCAGCGGAAATAAATATTTCGACACGGACACCATTTTGCCGCGATTGAGTGTAGTGAAGTCGAGCGTCGTCAATCGTCGTGGCATGTACAGCCAGGCCCTGGCGCAGGCCGACGTGAACTCGATTACGGCTCTGTATCAAAGTAACGGTTTCAGCAATGTGAAGGTGACGCCGCAAGTGAAAGACATCGATACCGGCAATGCGGGGCAAAACTCAAAATATGCGCGGATCAGCGTAAATTATGCCATCGATGAGGGCGTACAGCAACGAATTGGTGCTTATGTGATCAATGGAACCAGCAAAATCCAGCTTTCTGAACTGACTCCTCTGCTCAATACCCAGTCCGGCCAGCCTTACTCATCGCTCAATGTGACGCAGGACCACGATGCGATTCTCACGTACTACCTTAGTCACGGTTTCCAGGATGTGCAGGTTGACCTGCTGCAGCGGCCCTCGCCCCAGAATCCTGACCTTATCGATGTAACGATCACAGTGAGAGAGGGTGAACAGTTTTTCGTTAACCGCGTTCTGATTTCCGGCCTCCACTACACGCGACCAAGTACGGTGGAAGACCGCGTGCTGATTCATCCGGGAGATCCCTTAAATCAGACAGCACTGCTGGATACGCAGCGGAAACTCTACGACCTGACGCTGTTCAACCAGGTCAATACCGCTGTGCAGAATCCGGGAGGCGATGAATTACGAAAAAATGTATTGTTGCAATTCACAGAAGCGCGGCGCTGGGACCTCAGCTATGGATTCGGATTTCAGGCGCAGACCGGCAATCCACAGAGCAATTGCAACAATCTCACGCCGGAGCAATTGATCCAGCTCGGGATCAATCCTTCAACCTATACATGCAGCCCGAATGGCAAGACCGGCGTAAGTCCAGCGGTTCTATTCAACATCTCTCGCATCAATCTTCGCGGTACGGACAAATCCATTTCCCTCAACACGACACTCGGCACACTCGAGCAGCGTGTTCTGGCGAGCTTTTCGGATCCGCATTTTCGGGGGAATCCGAAATTTAACTTCCTTCTCACCGGTGGATACACGAATGCACAGGACGTAACAACCTATGCCTCGTCAAGGCTCGAAGGAACTGTGCGCTTCACGCATAAAGTAAACAAGCCAAATACGCTCATTTATTCCTTTGGATATCGCCGCGTCAAAGTTGATCCCAACAGTGTACAGGTGGCTCCGGATCAGATTCCGCTGGTTTCGCAGCCGGTCCGGGTGGGCGGACCGGGCATCACATGGATTCGTGATACCCGGGTGCCTTCTCCTCTTGATGCAGGCAGCGGTACCTACAACACAGTCCAGGACAACTGGGTAGATAAGCATTTTGGCTCTGAGGCAGACTTCAATCGCATCGACGGAACGAACGCCAGCTATTACAAGTTCGGCAAATTGAATACCTGGATATTGGCGCGCAGTACCCGCATCGCCGCGGAGCACGCGTACGGCGGCTCGCAATACGACCTGGTCCCGTTGCCCGAACGTCTGTATGCAGGCGGTGCGCAGTCGCACCGTGGGTTTGCCATCAACGCCGCTGGGCCGCGCGATTCGCTGACCGGCTTTCCCATTGGCGGCACGGGCGCGTTTGTCAACAGCACGGAACTGCGTATGCCCAGTCCCACTCTGCCATATATAGGTAACAGCTTGGGTTTTGTTCTATTTCATGACATGGGTAATGTCTTTGAGTACGCCAAGGACATCTGGCCCAGCTTTATCCGTTTCAGGCAGCCGGATAGAGCAGGTTGTAGAAATCTAAATGAAGAAGAGCAATCTGTGCCGCACCCGAATTCCCCCATCGGTGCGGCCGGGCTCTGCAGCTTTAATTATTTTTCGCACGCTGTTGGGCTAGGCTTGCGGTATCACACGCCGGTAGGGCCGCTCCGTTTTGACTTCAGCTATAACTTGAATCCGCCTATCTATCCCGTCATTATTGACTACTCCAGTACGCCAACGAACCCGATACCGCCGCACGTGGGCGAAGCAGGGCACTTCAACTTCTTCTTCAGCATTGGACAGGCATTCTGATGAAACGTCACTGGCATATCGGACTGCTCGTCGCGTTTATAACGGCCGTAGTCTGCCTGTGTCCCAATGGCGGTGCACAAGAGAATCAGACAACTGGTGAAACTCCGGTCGTGCTGGATCGTGTCATTGCCATCGTAAATGGGGATGTTCTCCTTGAAAGCGATGTGCGCGAAGAGATGCGCGTCGCCGCCCTGCAGCCCCTCAGCGTTCCTCCTGGCCAGAATACTGAAGTAAACGCCGCGCAGCGTTTGATCCGACGGGCGCTGATTCTGCAGCAGATGAAAGCGCAACAGGTCATCAATTACTCGATCAGCGACGATGAGGTAAAGAAAAGCCTCGCAGAGTTGCGCACGCAAATACCCGTTTGCAGGCAAATTGGCTGCGCAACGGAGGAGGGATGGAAAGCGTTTCTCAAAGAAAACGGCCTCACCGAACAGGAGATGGAGAACCGATGGCGGCAGCGCCTGGAGATAATCAAATTCATCAATGTTCGCTTCGCCGCTGGCATTCGCATTACGCGACAAGACATCCAGAAGTATTACGAAGCGACCGTAGTACCCACCTTTGAGAAGATGAAGGAAAAGCCGCCAACTCTGCAGAGCGTGTCCCCGCGTATCCAGGAAATACTGCTCCAGCAGCAGGTAAACTCCATGCTTCGCGACTGGCTGCAAAGCCTGCGTGACCAGGGTACGGTGCAGATTCTGGATTCTCGATTCGGGGAAAACAACAGTTCCGATGACGAGGATGGAGGCGGAGCATGAGCACACAGCCTTTGCCGGCTCCGACCCCTACGCCTCAGGCTGCGCCGAAGCGCAGAATATGGCTGCGGGTCCTTGCAGCTGTGGTTTTTTTGATTCTGCTCGCAATTGGGGGAATCGCATGGTACGCCTCAACGCCGCAATTCAAAAACCTGGTTCACGAAAAGCTCATTGCCACGTTGGAACATGCCACTGGCGGACGTGTGGAACTCGCTGCGTTCAAGTGGTCAGTGCGGCATCTGGCTTTCGAGGCAGATGGCCTGACGATTCATGGGCTGGAAGCGGCAAATGAAGTTCCGTACGCGCATGTTGACCGTATTTATGTGCGGATCAAAATTCTTTCCTTCATCCACCCTCGAATTGATCTGAATTATCTGGAGGCTGACCACCCTGTTTTTCATCTCATCATTTATCCCGATGGCTCGACAAACCAGCCTCGCCCCAAAACCGAGAGCAGCGGCAAGTCGGTCAAGGATGAGATTTTTGATCTCAAGGTTGGCAGGACTGAGATCCATAATGGCATTGCCCTGATTAACAAGAAGGCCACGCCTTTCGACCTGGCAGCGAATGATCTCGGCATTGTTGTGACGTATGCGGCGCCACAGGACCAGTATCAGGCAACGCTGCAAGCTTCGGACATCACGGCGCGTCGCGGGAAAAACCCTCCTCTTCATTCAAAGTTGAATCTTACGGCGAACATGGGCCGCAACCTGCTGAATGTATCGCAGTTGCAGTTACAAACCGGGCCTTCCGTATTGAAGGCGACGGCCAGCGTGCAGGATTTTGCGAATCCACGCTGGAACCTGACGATGCAGGGCAAAGTGGACGTGAGAGAAGTGATGGCGCTTGCGCCTGTCGAGGGTGTTGATAGGGGCCTGGTCGATCTCGATTTGAAAGGGCAGGGAACGCGGACGCAGTTTGTTCTGGATGGGCAGGCGAAGGTCAGAGATGCGGCCTATCACATCAACACTGTGCACATTTCCGGAGTCGATGTGGACACCGCGCTCCACGCGACGGAGCAGGAACTGGCGCTTACCGGAGTGCGAGCGCACATTGCGCGCGGCGGCAATATCGAGGCAGAAATGCGCGTCGCGCACTGGCTGGGCATGGCGTTCGCGCAGCCGGGGCAGCCGGCATCGGCCACTGTAAGAAGAGGAACGATTCGAGCAAAGCTGAACGGAATCACCCTGCGTACGGTCATGGCTTTTGTTGCCCCATCCCAATATGGAGAGCTGGGTTTCGATACCGTTGTGTCGGGAGATGGGTACCTCGACTGGACAGGCGACGCTTCAGACCTTGCGGCGAGAGCGAATGTAACGATGACGCCTTCCGCGCACACGCCTGCGGGAGAGGTGCCCATGTCGGGCATGGTCGATGCGACCTACTTCCAGAAGAACGGCAGCGTCCAGATCAGGCAATTGCAAGCGCAGACTCCTGCGACGCAGTTTGAAGTGACCGGCGGACTGGGCGTATATCCCATCAGCCGTCCTTCTACGCTGCAGGTAAATGTAGAAACGACAAACCTCGGCGAGTTTGACGAGGCGCTTGCAGCTCTAGGAGTTGCCGCGAATGGCAAGAAAGGCGTGCAGGCTTTACCTATTCGATTGGCGGGGCAGGCGCAGTTCCAAGGCACGGTGTCGGGCAGTCTTCCCGATCCCGACGTGAAGGGCCATCTGGTTGCCAGCAACTTTGATCTGCTGATACCAGCGAAGACGGCGGAGCCAGCTCCCGCCGTGAAACAGGCAAGCGCGCCTGCAGAGCCAGAACCGGCAAATACACCTGCACAACCGGAGATGCCTGTGCCCACAGAGAGAACCATTCACTGGGACTCACTCACAACGGACGCGGAATACTCTTCGCAATTGATTGCGATACAACAGGCAACGTTGACTCGCGGCAAGACTTCAATCCATGCTTCGGGACAACTGCACGCGCATCATATTTCGCCGCATCACAGCGCTTTTGATGATGAATCGCCGATCAGCGCGGACGTTAAAATACAGGGCGCCGCGCTTGACGAAGTGCTGGCGCTTGCGGAACAGAACCTTCCTGTAACCGGCGTGGTTGATCTGAATGCTCATGCAGGTGGAACCTTGGGAAATCTGAATGGCGGTGGGCATCTTGCCATTCAGGGAGGAGAGGCATACGGCGAGCATTATCACAGCCTGAATGCCGACCTGAAGTTTGCTGGAGACGAGATCGGTGTATCAAAACTTACATTGCTACAAAATGGCGGGCAGATTACAGGAAATGGCGGGTTAGGCATCCGCTCCAGGCAGTTTCACTTTCAGGCCGAGGGTAAAGGCTTTGATCTAAGCCATACAGAACACTTCCGGGATGCGAAGTACCCGCTCGGCGGCCAGCTTGTCTTTGCTGCCGATGGCTCAGGAACGCTGGATTCACCCACAATCCATGCCAATGCCCACCTGACTAAAATCAAAGTAGGCGCCGAAACGAATGGCGCGGTAGATGTAGAAGCACACACCGATCACGGAAATATATTGCTTACTGCCAGCGGTCGGCTGGGCAAGGCTGCACTGCAGGTGAATGGGAAAACGTCTCTTTCCGGCGATTATGCAACACAAGACCAGGCCACGCTTTCGAATCTAGATGTCGATCCTTTCATGGAGATGTTCCATGTTCAGGGTGTGACCTGGCACTCATCGATTGCCGGGAGCGTAACCGTATCGGGCCCGTTGCGCAATTTGCGGCAACTGCAGGGTGATGCGCAGATCAGCCAACTGGCGCTCGCGGTCGGCAGTGTTCCGCTGAAGAGTGAAGGGCCACTGCATGCCCAGCTCAAGGATAGCCTTCTGAGCCTCGATCCGCTGCACATTACCGGAGATAACACCGACCTGCGCGCCCAGGGGCGAATAGGCATCTTCCGCACAAACCATCGGCTGAATGTGCAAGGCCAGGGAAGCATCAATATGAAGCTTCTGGAAACGCTGTATCCGAATGTCACTTCCACCGGGCAGATCACGTTCAGCATGGACGCGGGCGGGACATTCGAGCGGCCGGAACTGAGTGGCCAGGTAAAGCTGGCCAACGTCGCGATGAACATAGGAGACCTGCCGAATGGCATAAGCCAGTTGAATGGCACACTGCAGTTCGATCAGGACCGCCTCCAGGTGCAGAATCTGCAGGGGACCACAGGCGGCGGCACGGTGAAGGTTACCGGATACGCCACCTATCAGCAGGGCATCTACTGCGATTTAACCGCGACCGGCACCGATATCCGCATCCGCTACCCCACCGGAATCAGTTCCATGGTGAACACGAAGCTGCGGCTGCAAGGCACTCAGAACAGCCTGATGCTGAGCGGCAACGTGCTTCTGACACGGTTTACCATCAATCCGAATCTGGATTTCGCAAGTTTCGCCGGCTCATCGAGCGGTGTTACTCCCCCTCCTGACCCCAATGCTTTTTCCAACCGCATCAGGCTGGATATCCATCTCACGTCGGCGCCGGAACTTGACTTCCAAAACTCATTCGCCAAGCTTGCGGGCGATGTGGACCTGCGCGTGCGCGGCACTCTCGCTCAACCAACCGTGCTGGGACACATCAACATTACCGAAGGCAGCGCGACCTTTGCGGGAACGAAATATCAGTTACAGCGGGGGGACATTTATTTCAACAACCCGGTGCACATCGAGCCAACCATCGATCTCGATGCAACCGCGCATGTTGAGGACTATGACATCACCATCGGGCTGCATGGCACACCAGGCAATCTGACGCCATCGTTCCGTTCGGAGCCGCCGCTATCGCAACAGGATATTTTTTCGCTGCTTGCGATGGGCCGCACACAGGAGGAGCAGCAGATCTACTCCATGCAGGCGCAGCAGGCTGGCGTAAATACAGCTGCCGATGCCCTGTTGGGCGGCGCGCTAAACGCGACCATCAGCAGCCGGATCCAGAAACTATTTGGCGGTGGAAGTGTAAAGATTGATCCGTCGTGGGTGGGTTCAATCGGCAACTCGACGGCGCGCATCACGGTGTCTCAACAAGTTTCGAAGAATGCGACCCTCACTTACGCGACGAACATCAACTCGACAGCGCAGCAGTTGATTCAAGCGGAGGTGAATCTAACGGCGTCTACGTCGGTGCTGGCGGTCCGCGACGAATCCGGCGTTTTCAGTTTTATGTTCAAAGTGCACAGGCGTTATCGGTAAAGAGGATTGTGCTCCTTGTAACCAAAGTATTGAGTTAACCATCAAAAAGGCGACCTACACATTAGCTCACCCAGTCACCAAAGAATTACAAGTAACTGCGCATCTAAATGCGCGTAGAATGTGTCCGAAGTAACAGACGCTGCAGAAATTCCTGATTGTTTCAAGGGTTGCAGCAAGCGAGGAGAGCACGACATGAGAATGGTATTGCGCGGTCTTGTTCCCGCTGTAGCAGCGGTTTTGCTGACGATTTCACCTTCTGCTATGGCACCGCATTCCGCGGTTGCGACTGCACAGACGAATGATGCCAGCATACAGGCGGATGTCCAGAACAAAGCCTTAAACAAATCGCAGTTCAAGAATGTGAAAGCCAGCGTTCAGGACGGGATTGTCACACTGACAGGAACGGTGGACGTCTACGATCAAAAAGCTGATGCTGACAGGCGCGTTCATAGAATCAAGAATGTGAAAGGCGTCGAGAACCAGATTGACGTCGCCGGCCCGGAAATTCCTGATGCTCAGTTGCAGGACAAACTGGTCAAAGCGATCCAGTACGACCGCGTTGGTTATGGTACGACTGCCTTTAACGCTATAGGCGTAAATGTGCAGAATGGTGTTGTGACCCTGTCCGGAACTGCTTACGGCCCTGTGGACGCTGATTCAGCAGTCGCAGTTGCCGCCAACACGAAAGGCGTGAAGGACGTTATCAATGACATTCAGGTGGACCCGGTTTCGCCGATGGATGACCGCATCCGCATGGCGACCTATCGAGCTGTCTATGGCTTCCCCAGCCTGAACAAATATGCCATTGACCCGGGTAAGCCGATTCGTATTTCTGTCAGGAACGGCAATGTCACCCTTTATGGCGAAGTCATGAACCAGGGTGATAAAGATGCCGCGGGTATTCGCGCGAATTCCGTGCCCGGAGTTTTCAGCGTGACTAATAACTTGCAGGTGGCAGGACAGCCGGAGAAGAAATAGCTGTCTAAACGATGTAGAGCGCGGCCCCGCGATGATGCGGGGCCGTTTTATTTTGTGCCGAACGGCTGTCATACACTGGTATTGGAGAATCGTAAGAGATGGCATTTCTACGCAGCATCGGCACGACACTGGAAATGATTAAGTGGGAGCACTCGATCTTTGCGCTTCCATTTGCGCTTACCGGGGCAATGCTTGCCGCCCACGGATGGCCACGTCCGATGCAGTTGCTATGGATTGTAGTGTGCATGGTCACGGCACGTTCGGCGGCGATGGCGTTCAACCGCTGGGCTGACGCCGATCTCGACGCTGTGAATCCGCGTACGTCCGCCCGCGCGATTCCGGCAGGGCTGCTTACGCGAGGCTTTGTCGCAGCATTTACGGTGTTTATGTCGGTACTGTTTATTCTGTCGGCAGCGCAGTTAAACCGGTTGACGTTCTGGCTTTCTCCGGTGGCGCTGGCGATTTTGCTGCTCTATTCCTATACCAAGCGATTCACCCGGTGGTCGCACCTGGTTCTCGGCTTCTGTCTGGGGATTGCACCTGCGGCCGCATGGATTGCTGTTCGCGGCGCTCTCGACGCGCGCATCCTTGTCCTGACGGCAGCGGTGCTTTTCTGGGTTGCTGGGTTCGACGTACTTTACGCCTGTCAGGATGCAGAGCATGACCGCAAGCACAACCTTAACAGCGTGCCCGCCGCCATCGGCATTGCCGGAGCATTCTGGACCGCGCGCGCAATGCACGCCATCATGCTGGGACTGCTGTTATGGCTTATTCATCTGTTCGCCCTTGGCCCGGTAGGGGGGGTAGGCGTTGCCGTGGTTGCCGCGCTGCTGCTGTATGAGCACCTGATCGTATCGCCCAACGACATGCGCCGCCTGAACGCTGCCTTCTTTACAATGAACGGCGTGATTTCAGTCGTATTTTTCGCTTTTGTCGCGGCGGCGCTGCTTATAAGGCGCTAAAAAAAAGCCCCGCAAAACGCGGGGCTACTCATAGGCAGAATTTCTTAAGCCGACTTACGGTGCTGGTCGATTCTTTCGTTCACGCGCTCCTTCATGTCCTGCACCTTGTTTGCAACGCGCTCACGCGAGGCGTTTGCGTCTCGCTCTGCTTCGCGGCGATTTTCTTCAGCATTCTGGTGGGCAACGTCCTTTGCATTGCCCCAGGTTTCCTTCGCCGCGCCTCTTATCTGATCTGTGAGACCTTTATTGGCAAGACGCTGGTTACCCGCCGCCTCTCCGATTTTTTCTTTTACCTTGCCGGTTGCCTGATCGAATTTGCCGCTTACCTGGTCTTTGTTCATGACAATGACTCCTGAAGAATTAGAATCTAAGGCCAAAATTGGCTAAGATTCGCAGTTTGCGTTACACGACCGGGCGTCTGCCGCTGAATAACTGGATCAGCAGTACGATCAGCGCCACAACTAGCAGTATGTGGATATACCACCCGATCGCATGAAAAGTCACCAGACCTACCAGCCACAATACCAACAGGATTACGAAAATTGTCCAAAGCATCTGTGCTTCTCCTTGTCTCTTGCATACAGCCTGAAATGGCCTACGGTGTGATATGGTGCGCATGATACCCGTTTGGGTTGCCGTGGAAACAGAAACCTTTGAAGGGAAGTATGCAGAATGCAAGTAGCGATCCAAGGCGAACCAGGATCATTCAGCCACGAAGCCGCTGGAAATGTTTTTCCGGAGGCAACCATTTTGCCTTGCGCTCTCTCGCCGGAAGTCTTCGGCGCGTTGTCGCAGAAAGAAGTTGAAGCCGCTGTTATTCCGATCGAGAATAGTCTTGCGGGTTCTGTCGTCGAGCATTACGATCTTTTGCTGCATCAGGATGTCGCCATTGAGAGCGAAAGCCTTCTGCGCATCCGGCATAATCTGATTGCTGTTCCCGAATCGAATTTGGGTCGCATCCGGCGCGTCTATTCGCATCCTGTTGCGCTGGCGCAGTGCCGTAAGTTTTTCGAGCAGCATCCCGCGATCGAAGCAGTCCCCTTCTATGACACGGCGGGAAGCGTGAAACAGCTCATTGAACTTCGCGACCGGAACGCAGCGGCGATTGCGTCAGTCCGCGCAGCGGAATACTACGGGGGAGAAATTCTGGCCCGTGGTATTGAAGACAATCCTGAGAACTTTACGCGCTTCTTTGTCGTTCGGCGGCGCGACGATGTGCGGCGCAGTCCGGCCGCAGACAAGGTAAGCCTGGCATTTACGGTAGAGAATCGGCCAGGAACTCTGGTTGCGGCCCTGGAGGTATTTGCCGGGCAGGGAACGAACTTGACGAAGATTGAATCGCGTCCAGTGCAGGGAAAGCCCTGGGAATACGTTTTTTATGTCGATTATCAGCTTTCGTCGCAGGCACGAGCAGATATTGCACTCGATCTGCTACGGCAGCACTGCTCTATGGTCAAAGAGCTGGGGCGATACCAAGCTGCCCAGCGCGTGGAATAACCTTTGACCGTCAACTCGCGCAGACCTTTCGCCGATGAAAGATTCGTGAGGAACCAACATATGCCCACAGGCGTACTGCATCCAAGAAAGAAACCGGCCGAAAATCGAATGACTTGAAGTGCAGCTAAATTACGACCTAACAGCAGTTTGTCGGGTTCCGGGGCTGAATTGCGACCTTTTCTACTTTGAGGAATCAAATACTTACAATTAATCGTATTCAGATCATATAATCTGATAAGAAGGCACTCATGGCTAGCGATTTTCTCAGCATTATCGAACCCAGCGATCCAAAGGAACGCGGACAGCGGTCGTCAGGGCGTGTTTTACCAGTCCTCCCTGTACGCGATACTGTTCTCTTTCCGCATGCAGTCCTTCCGCTCACTGTGGGACGCGAAAGCTCCATTCAATTGATCCAGTCGCTCGGCGAAGAAAAGACAATTGTTGTAGTCGCGCAACGCGATGCTCATCTTGATACTCCCCAGCCGGGTGATCTGCATGCGTTTGGCACGCTGGCTACAGTTCACAAAGTGGTAAAGATGCCCAACCAGAGCCTCTTTGTCTTTACCGAAGGCACGGAGCGCGTGAAGCTGGGCGAGTTCACGCAGACCGAGCCGTTCATGATCGCCAACGTGGAGGCAATCACCGAAGTTAATCCAGAGAAAGGGCCCGAACTCGAAGCGTTGCAGCGGAACATCCTTTCGCAATTCCAGCAGATTGTTTCCTCGTCGCCAACGCTTTCAGACGAGCTTTCGACCATCGCGGCGCAGTTGGAAGACCCCGCCAGGCTTACGGATTTCGTTGCCTCGAATCTTCCGTTTCTTGCTACAGCCGACCGGCAGGACCTGCTGGAGACTCCTGACGTCACGGCCCGCCTTGAGCGACTGAATAAGCATCTCGTCAAGGAAATTGAGGTTCAGCAGCTTCGCAATAAAATTCAATCCGAAGTACAGGACCAGGTGCAGCAGTCACAGCGCGACTACTATCTGCGCGAACAATTGAAGGCCATCCAGAAGGAGCTTGGCGAACAGGACGAGAGTCAAAAAGACATTGAGGAACTGCGCCAGAAGATTGAAGACGCGGGCATGCCGGAAGAGACCAAGAAGGAAGCTTTGAAAGAGCTGACTCGCCTGTCGCGCATGTCTCCGATGGCGGCCGACTATTCGCTTACACGTAATTACATCGAGTGGCTCGCCATACTGCCGTGGGCCAAGTCGTCAGGCACAGAGGTCGATATTCCGAAAGCAAAGGAAATCCTCGACGAAGACCACTATGATCTCAAGAAAGTGAAGGAGCGCATTCTCGATTATCTTGCCGTGCGTCGTCTCAAGCCGGACATGAAGGGACCTATACTCTGCTTCGTGGGACCTCCGGGCGTAGGCAAAACCTCGCTCGGACGCAGCGTGGCGCGCGCTTTGGGACGCAAGTTTCAGCGCATCTCGCTAGGCGGCATGCACGATGAAGCCGAGCTTCGCGGGCATCGCCGAACATATATCGGCGCGCTGCCAGGGCAGATTATTCAAAACCTGCGTCGGGCCAGCGCGAACGATCCAGTGTTCATGCTCGATGAGGTCGATAAACTGGGACGTGATTTTCGCGGCGATCCGGCGTCGGCGCTACTTGAGGTGCTTGATCCGGAGCAAAACAATACCTTCCGTGACAACTATCTCGACCAGCCCTTCGACTTATCAAAGGTGCTCTTCATCTGCACGGCCAACATGCTGGACACCATGCCTGCTCCGTTGCTCGATCGCATGGAGATCATCGAGTTGCAGGGCTACACCGAGGAAGAAAAGCGGCACATCGCATTCCGGTACCTTATTCCGCGGCAGGTAAAGGAGAACGGCATCAAGATTGAGGACATTGAGTTTCCGGAGGAATCAATCTCCTATATTGTGCGGCATTACACGCGTGAAGCGGGCGTGCGCAAGCTCGAACAGCTTATTGGCACGGTCTGCCGCAAGCAGGCGCGGCGCATTGCTGAGGGTAAAACGGAGAAGCTTATCGTCAACAAGGAAGTCATCCACGAGTTCCTTGGCGGCATTAAAGTTCGGGTCGATACGGAAATTGCTGAGCGCACCAAGCGCGCTGGAGTTGCCGTTGGTCTGGCCTGGACGCCTGCGGGCGGCGATGTGCTCTTCATCGAAGCCAACAGGATGAAGGGCAAGGGCGGATTCACCATGACGGGCCAGATTGGAGAAGTCATGCAGGAATCGATGCAGGCAGCGCTAACCTGGGTGCGGTCGAACGCGAAGTCCATCGGACTCGCCGAAGACTTCACCAAGGACATCGATCTGCATATCCATGTTCCCGCCGGAGCCATTCCGAAAGATGGCCCATCGGCAGGCGTCACGATGGCTACAGCGCTGATCTCGCTGCTCACTGATACGCCGGTACATCCGCTGACTGCGATGACAGGCGAGATAACGTTGAGCGGCAATGTGCTGCCCGTGGGCGGTATCAAGGAGAAGTTCCTTGCCGCAAAGCGAGCAGGCGTCAAGCAGGTCATTCTGCCGGCGGAGAACAGGCTGAATGTCGAGGAAGACCTGATGCCGGAGCAGACTGAAGGGGTGACAATCCATTACGCCAGCCGCATTGAAGATGTGCTGGCTGTTGCCCTGCCCAAGTCTCTCAAAGAAGAGAAGGCAGACGAAGAAGTAAGAGAAGAAGTGCTGCAGCACGCCGGGAACTGAGCTGAAGGCGAAAATAGAGACGCCCTGAATAAATTTGGGGCGTTTTCTGTTTGTGCAATGTGCTGATTGACGTCAGGATGCGCAGAATTAAGCCGCAACCGCTTTATCCGCTACCCGACGCCTTACCTTCGTAACCATGATTATCAAGACAAAGGTTCCCGCAAAAAGTATGGATTGTAAGACTCGCCAAGGGTCAAAAGGAGGAAACTCCACTGCTATTAGAAGGCACAGATATCCAGCGGAGAGACCGATGAAAGTGTTGCGGAACCGGGCAACTACCGCCCCTAAGAAGATGATTCCAAACAATATACCCCAAGACCAGAAACTGGATATCTTGGATATGTCGATGGCTGCTTTCGGATACAAAGATAGGGAAATGGCTGCTGTGACGGCCATGATTGTTCCCGCCTCGAAAAGGTCTCGCATATATCTGAGCAAGAGCAGGAGCAGGCACGGCCAGACAATGCAATTCCAGATGAGGCTGTTCACGTCCGGCCGACCGAATTCATGGGGTTGATTGCTCAATGCCCGATAAACGATACCCATTGCAATGTCGCTGACGGCCAACGAAATCAGTAACGCGCTCGCGCGCACTGCGTCGAAGCGGGTGCTCCCAACACCGAATACCTCTGCAAGTGGCGATAGAAAGCCAGCCCTAGGGAGGGGTTTCATATCACTGTCGGCACAGGTAAGGGGAATCTTCCGTCGAGGTCCTTTTCGCACTTCCACTGCAAACGCGGCAAGAAATACCACCGCGGCCACCAAAAGAGCGATGATCAGGGAAATGAATTCGCTGCTATCTGGCTCTTGACCATTACGTGAGACTTTAACGTCTGCAACTACTCCTGAAAGCGTCACCACGATAACGAGCAGCATTGCCATATTTGTTCTAAGAACGGGATTGTCGGACTGGATTGCCGCAATTCGGTCAGCCGGGCTTGGATGAAACCAGCTCTTTCGATGAAAGCGCCCTTTCTCCAACAGACGCAAATAGCCTATTCGATCTTCAGTGTGATTGACTGCGATTGCATCCGCTAGAAATTCTCGCCTTCGAAAACACAGCAGCAGCAAATAGAGTGAAATCAGAATCACCTGCGGTTTAAATACGGCAGTAACGACAGCGGCTTCCTCAGAGTCAGATAACAGAACCCATATTGGTACTAATACGATCCCTAATAGGGTGGAAATCAGGAACTGCCAGAGCCACATATCGTGATTGTCAAGATGCGCCAGTTCATGGCGAAGAATCATCCGGGTCTCGTCAGGAAATTCTTTTGCAGCGACACAGAGACGGCCCGTGACAACGAGCTTTGGTCTAAAGCCGCCCAATGTGAAAGCAGTGGCTTGAAGTGCCGTGGGCGCGCAGTAGACCTTGGTTTTTGCCGAAGATGAGTATTTTGCAATGGCCATTGCGCTCGACTCTTCGCACAACATGCTCAGTAGTTTTGGTGCTTGAGTATCGGTCAGGGTGTGAACTCCAAGCCGAGCCATCCTGGATTTCGAAAAGAGTTCTGTGATCAGGCACACGAATAGAAGCGCAATAAGTGCGGAAATCAAGGAAGAAGGCATCTCGAAAAGCAAGGCCGGGATAAAGATTCCAAGCAGTATCAGATTGTCGCTGGAAATCTTGATGTTCTGGACACTTTTGCGGGATGCGCAACGTATGGACATCACTTCACTCCGACAATATCGCGAATCAGAGCAGGCTCCAGCGCGAGCATCGCGATTAATGAGTCTCCAGCGGAGTTCGCCTCCTTTTCAGTCGCGCCTCTGCTCAGAAGCTTCTCGACTACTCGCGAATGCAGCCTGGTCAGCGCGTCGCGATTAAGAAGGGGCGCCGATGCTCTTCTGTGCCACAGCCAGTCATCCAGGTGATCGCCCCATTTCTTCGCAAACTCGTTTGCTGCCGTGCCGGCAAACTCTCTAAGCACCTCCAATAGCGGATACATCCATAGGATAACTCCGGCGTCTACACCGGAACCCAAAGCTCCAGTCCTCTTGGCAGTATCAACAGTAGGCTTGAACAGATGCTCGACCAGAAAGGCTTCCTCAGGCCGTGTCTCAGCTAGGACTGATGAAATTACTTGTTGGATCGAGGCTTCTTGCGATCTTGAGAGGGTTGACACTCATGTCACCTCACGCAGCCGCAGCGCAATAAGCTTCTTTGGCTACATAGTGGTACGCAAGTCTACTCTGCTTTCGCCGCTATTGCGACGATAAAATGGAAGAGTTTGAGCCCTACGCGCTGGCATAGTCGCAAACAATGACCGTCCGGTCGTCGTCCTGTGATGCAGACCACTCTTTCACGCGCGCAAGTATTAAATCGGCGGTTTCTTCTGAAGTCATTCCAGAACTCTCCTGCAATGTCTTGCGAAGACGCTCGTGGCCGAACTGTTCTGCCGCTGTGTTCTCAGCTTCATAAATACCGTCGGTGTAGAGCAGCAGCCTGTCGCCGGGCTTGAGCGGGCGCGTGGTCGAAGTGTAAGGGGCTGATGGGAAGAGCGCCAGCATTAAACCGTTCTCCTCAATGGGCATTATTTCGCCATCACGCAACAACAGCATTGGAGGATGCGCTGCCGCGGCATAGCGCAAGTCTTCGGTCTGCGCGTCAAGATGAACATAGGCCGCGGTAACGTATTGGCTCTGGGTATTGCCAAAGAGGGTTGTATTCATGCCCGCCAGCAGCTTCTCCGGATGCCCTGAGTGTTCTTTTTGTGAAGTGGCTGCAAGTTTGACCATGGATGCGATCAGCGCGGCGGGTACGCCATGTCCGGAAACGTCGGCAATCAGCAATCCGGCCTTTCCATCTTGCGCTGCATAAAAGTCGTAGAAGTCGCCGGCGACGGAAGTCATTGGCACATATCTTGCGGCGACGCGGAAATGAGGCGATGCAGGAAATGCAGGCGGCAGAATCGATAGCTGAATGCGCTTTGCTATATCCAATTCTTTTTGAAGTTCGTTGAGCTGATGGTCCCGTTCCAGCACACGGCGCGCGGCTACATATCCCAGGCAACCGAGGAAGATCGCAAACCCAAATGGCTCTACCCGGGGAACGGACCGAAACATCCAACTGTAGATGTTGTTCCAAAGCGCAAAACCGGCAAAGATCAGCAGGCCGCTTCGAATGACGAGAAAGTCCTTTGTCATTGCGGGCATGAGGAAAGACTGAACAACCAGCGGGATCAGTCCGCAGACGATAGCAATGTTATTTATGGAATAAAGAAGCCCAAGAGGCGCGTTGAGCAGCGTTGCCAGCAGCAGGCACAACATGACTGTTGTTAAAGCATAAGTGACAATGTTGGCAAGACGTCCCAGCAATCCTGTTGCCTGGAAGAACAGAAATGCGGGGATGGCTGCGAGAAAGTTGGCAGAAGCCCGAAGTCGGTCAAAGAAATTCGATGACGGCACCATAAGCGTCATCAGGCCGGTCTGCATCCACAAACGTCCACCATAAAGAATGGCAAACAAGGCCAGCCAGAAAAGAAGCGCATCAAATTTACGGCGAATGGCGAGGAAGCCGAGAGAAATCAGTCCGACTGTAGTGAATGCCGCCCCAAGAAACAGGAACACTTCGTCACGGTGAAAGACACGCAGGACTTGTGAAGCCGTAAGTTCGGGATCAAGCGCCATGGCAATGGATGGTAAATCAAAATGGCGCGTAATGACTTACCAAAGATTGTCATCGGCTTGTAACAGTAACATTGAAGATGTTGACCGTACTGCGATGAAGAACCTCTTCGCCATTTTCATGCTGTGTGCCTCGTGCGTTCTGGCGCAGGTGAACAGCGGGGAACTGCGTCTTCATGTTCTTGATCCTTCTGGCGCGGGACTCAAAGCGGTTGTACATCTGACCAGCGAGGGGAGTGGCTATAACCATTCGTTCATGACAGACGCCGCCGGATTGGCCAAAGTCGAGCGGTTGGCCTATGGCATTTATCAGGCCAGCATTGAGCATCAGGGCTTTGCCGAAATTTCACAGTCCGTCGAGGTGCGGTCTGCCGTGCCTGTTGATTTCACGGTGCGGCTCCGTGTGGCCTCCGTTATGACGGACGTTACAGTAAATGCGGCGGCCACGCTCATCGATCCTGACCGGCCCAATTCGGTCATGCAGATTGGCAGCAAAGAAATCTACCAGAGGCTGGCGTCGCTGCCGGGCCGCTCTGTGCAGAACCTGGTCAACTCCCAGCCGGGCTGGCTTTACGAGGGCAACGCCGTGCTGCATCCTCGCGGGTCCGAGTATCAAACGCAGTTCGTCATCGATGGCATTCCGCTGACTGACAATCGCTCTCCGGGTTTTGGCCCTGAGATCGAAGCCGACTCAGCCGATTCACTGAACATCTATACCGCGGGGATTCCGGCTGAGTACGGCCGTAAAATGGGCGGCGTGGTCGAGCTGAACACGAAGAGGGAAACCGATCCGGGCCTGCATGGCGAGGCTGTTCTTGGTGGCGGCAGCTACGACACGGCATCCGGCTATGTGCAGGCACAGTATCTATGGGGAAAGAACGTCCTTGGCGGCTCTGCAGATGGCGCGCGGACCAGCCATTATCTCAATCCCGTCGTGCCTGAAAACTACACCAACAGCGGCACAACCGGTGATTTCGCAACCCGCTATGAGCGCAACTTTACCGAGAATGATCGCCTTGTCCTTAATGTTCGCCATGAGCTGGCGCGGTATGAAATTCCGAACGAACTGGTCCAGCAGCAGGCGGGACAACTGCAGAATGCCGACAATTTCGAAACCATGGGCACTGCGCATTATCAGCATGTCTTTTCGGCTGACATGGTAGGAAATCTGGCTGGGATGGTGCGTGACAATGCGACGAATTTCTACTCCAATCCGCAGTCCACACCGATCATCGTTTCGCAGCACAACTGGTTTCGCGAAGGGTATTTCAAGGGAAGCATTTCGGTCCATCACAGCAACCAGGAATGGAAAGCCGGAGTCGAGTCTGACAATACTTTTCTGAACGAAGATTACAGTCACATCATCACTGATCCTGGTCAGTTCGATCCTGACACGCCGAAGACATTTTCATTCACCGGCAGCCGGCCCGATCTGGAACAGGCGGCGTTTGTTGAGGACCTTGTCAGGCTGGGAAACTGGACCGTCAGCGCCGGTCTGCGCTGGGACCACTATCAACTATTACTGAATCAGAACCACTTCAGCCCTCGAGTCGCCATCAGCCGGTATTTTCAATCGGCGAACCTTGTGGCGCACATCTCGTATGACAATGTCTTCCAGACACCGTCCTCGGAAAACATTCTGCTGTCGAGCTCGCCGGACATAGCCGCGTTAAATGAGAACTTCCTCCGGCTGCCGGTGAAGCCCTCCACCGGAAACTATTACGAAGGCGGAATCACCAAAGGCTTTTCCGACAGGCTTAAGCTCGATGTCAATGTATTCCGTCGCGACGAGAGGCAATACGCAGACGACGATCAGCTTTTCAGCACTGGCGTGAGCTTTCCGATTGCTTTTGATAAAGCCATCATCTATGGAGCCGAAGGCAAGCTGGACCTTGTTCGCTGGGGCAGACTCTCCGGCTTTGTCAGCTACTCCTATATTGTCGGCAATGTCTGGTTTCCGGTGACTGGCGGGCTCTTCCTGGGAGATGATGTCACCGATGCTGAACAGGAGCAGACGGGGCACTTTCCCGATTCGCAGGACCAACGCAATACCGTGCGCACGCGATTCCAATATCAGCTAACGCATCGTCTATGGGCGGCAGCAGGCGCCGATTACGGTTCCGGATTGCCATTTGAATATACGGGTACTGAAGACGAAGCTCTTGCTCAGTATGGCCCTCAGGTGGTTGACCGGCTCAACTTCGACCGGGGGCGCATCAAGCCCATGCTTGCGGTCAATGCCTCGCTCGGTGCCGATCTATACACTACGGACAAAATGAGTATCCATCTCCAGGCGGACGGTGAGAACCTGAATAACCGGCTGAACGTCATCGATTTTGCCGGACTCTTCTCCGGCAATGCCATTGGCCCTGCACGCAGCTTCGAGCTTCGGCTCTCGACGAATTTCTGATGTTTACCATTGGCCATTCCACGCTGCCTATCGACGTGTTTCTGAAGATACTTAAGGACAACGGCGTCCGCTGGCTGGTGGATATCCGCACGATTCCCAAGCCGCTCCATAATCCGCAATTCGCACAGGAAAATCTGGAGAAATCGCTGAAAGCTGCGCATATTCACTACCGCTGGCAGAAATCGTTGGGTGGCCTGCGGCATGCGCTCAAGGACTCGATCAACACAGGCTGGCGCAATGCCAGCTTTCGTGGCTACGCCGATTACATACAGACGCCTGACTTCGTCGCAGCCATTGACGAGCTGCTGGCCGTAAGTCCTCCGGAGCAGACGGCGATCATGTGCGCCGAAGCCGTTCCCTGGCGCTGCCACCGTTCACTGGTTGCGGATGCGCTGCTTGTGCGCGGCGTGGAGGTCGAGGATATTTACTACGACGCAAACGGGAAGAGCCGCCACGAACCGCACCACATGACCCGATTTGCGAAGGTGCAAGATGGACGATTGTGGTATCCGGCGGAAAGCGAATTGTTCGATTTCGAACCTGGATAGTATTTTCTTCTTTGCATTAGCTCCATTTATGGAGCTATACTGGTTCATATATGGAGAAACAAAGCGCAAGTCAGGCATTAGCATATCCAGCAACGATCTATGCGCCTCCCGCGCTGCCTGATCTCTCGCGTCCGGAAGAGCGGCGGCGGCTCTCACCCGCTGCGCTGCGCGCCTTTTTCAACATCTTGGAGCACTGGGAGGTTCGCGAGGAGGATGCGCGCCAATTGCTTCGAGGCATTTCCAATGGCGCGTTTTATGAATATAAAAGGAACCCGAACCGCGTCCTCGACGAAGACCGGCTGCGGCGCATTTCTTATCTGATTGGTATTTTCAAAGCGTTGAACATCCTTTACGGAACCCGGCTGGCCGACAAATGGGTGCAGCTTGAGAATACAAATCCACTCTTCGGTGGAAAAACGCCTTTGACCTACATGCTGCAGGGCGGAACGCAGGCGATGGCATTTGTGCGCCAGTTGCTGGACGCGCGGCGCGGCGGCTAGGACTTAAAACTCCCCCACATGACCCGGCCCAAAGCAGAATCCTCCCTCAACCCCCGCGATCCATCCGGCGCGTTGGCAACACTGCGCGCGCAGATGGAAGCGCACCCCGAAGTTCCGGTTCCCGAAGATCCGAAAGAAAACGAGGGACTGCCGACAGTCACTCAACTGCGTCGCTTCGACACACACCGCCTCCTGCCTGCGAAATACAGCGTGAATTTAGAGTCGGTGCTGACGCGCATCGCTGATGACGATGAGCATTTGCAACGCATATTTGACCTGGACAACGCCACCAACACCCGCCTAGAGGCCGAAGAGAACCTGCGCCCCGGGATTACGCAGCGCGATCTGGTTTTCAATGTCCCGTGCTACCGCATCATCAACGCAGCGTTTACGCATCCGCACCCCCTTGGCGCGCGCTTTTCCACCAACCTACGTGGAGCCTGGTATGCGGCCTTTGAGCTTGCCACAGCCAAGGCCGAGGTGATGTTTCATAAGTCAGTCGAATTTGCCGAGATCAATTGGTCGGAACGCGAGGAGCTGCAATACGACGAATATCTGGCCGATTTCATTGGCTCTTTCCACGACCTGCGTCCTGACGCGCTGCCGGAAGAAAACCGCGAGCAGTATGACGCCTGTCTTGATCCGGCCAGTTATGTCACGTCGCAGAAATTGGCTGTGGTATTGCTTGAACGCGGTTCGCTGGGCGTCATTTATCCCAGCGTTCGCAAACCCGGAGGGACTTGCATTGCGTGCTTCCAGCCCAGCGTAGTGGCCAATGTTCGCAAGGGCAGCCGCTTCCGCATGACCTGGACTCCAAACCGTGTTGCTTTTGTCAAAGAAGGTCCCTTGAGAGCGCGCTCCAGTGCTTCCAGCCCCACAGGACAGCACGTCTAAGTATCCTAGAAGGTATGCAAGTGCGCGTTCTGCTTTTTGGCGTGTTGAAAGACATATTTCCGCAGGCTGCTGATTCACTTCAATTGCCGGCAGACGCGACTGTGGCGACATTGATCGAGCATTTCCGCGCCTGCTCTCCGCAACGTGAGCAGCTCTGGACGTCGCTTGCCGTCGCTGTCAATCAGGCATATGCATCGCGGTCGCATCCTCTTGCTGACGGAGATGAAGTGGCGCTGTTGCCTCCCGTGAGCGGCGGCAGCTACTCGTCGCATGTTGCGCTGGTGCACGAGCCGATTCAGGCTGAGACTCTGGTCAGTCGGTTGAAGCAGGGTGAAGATGGGGCGGTTGTCGTATTCGACGGCATTGTCCGCAACCACACACGCGGTCGGCGCACACTCTATCTGGTTTATGAAGCCTATGAGGAAATGGCGCTAAAGCAGATGCGTGCCCTCGCACAAGAGACGGGTCAGCGCTTTGCCATACGCGACGTTCTGCTGGTGCATCGTCTCGGCAAACTGGAAGTGGGCGAGACCAGCGTGCTGATTGCAGTTGCGTCCGCACACCGCGCTGCGGCTTTTGACGCCTGCCGCTGGCTTATCGACACGCTGAAGAAGACAGTTCCCATATGGAAAAAAGAGCATTTCGAAGACGGGGCCGTATGGGCAGACGGTGAGCCTTTTCCGCCTGAAGTGAAAGGCGCGCAGGTTCCATGAGGCTTCTGTCAGCATTGGCATTTGCACTGGTTGTGTCGGGGCTGCTGCCTGCGCAGACGGCCCCGCCGATCAAGGTTGACGTGAAGCTGGTGAACGTCTTTGTCAATGTCACGGATGCCAGTGGCGCCCCTGTCGGCGGACTGACGAAAGACGACTTCACGATTGCCGAAGATGGTCATCCGCAGAAGATCGCGATCTTCGAGCGCGAGTCGGCGATGCCGCTCTCGATTGTGCTGGCTATCGACACGAGCGGCAGCGTAGCGAAGGACCTGGCCATTGAAAAGCACGCCGCGCACACCTTCGTGCATTCTCTGTTGCGCCCCGTGGACCATCTCGACCTGATAGATTTTTCGTCGGATGTGCGCGAAGTTGTGCCATTCACAAACAATCTGAAACGGATCGACTACGGCATCGAAAACCTTTTGACCGGACCGGCCACTGCTCTCTATAGCGCAGTGTATCTTGCGTCGCAGAGTCTCGCCACGCAGCATGGGCGCAAGGTGCTGATTCTGATTTCCGACGGCGGCAATACTGTGAATGGCACCGACTACGCGGACGCCCTGGAGCAGGCGGTGCGTTCCGAGACAATGGTCTACAGCATCATCGACGTGCCCATTGTTGCTGATGCCGGGCGCGATACCGGGGGCGAACACGCCATGATTACGCTCTCACAGGAAACAGGTGGCAAGTACTACTATGCCGATGCCGAACATCTGGGCGACGCTTTCCAGAAAGTTTCGGAAGACCTGCGTACACAGTATTTGCTTGCCTACTATCCGATCCACCGAATCGCTGACTCCGATTTCCGAAGAATCGACGTGACCCTCAAGCAGCCGCCGAATGCGCACTACAATGTCCGGCATCGCACCGGATACTATGCATCGCCCGCCCAGTAAGATTCATTCGCAGCTTCGCTACAATAGGTGCATGGTCATTCCCACTTCATCGCGCCGCCGCCCAAAAAACCCTCCGCCCGGGGAAACCGGACAAGAGGCCTTGTACCTGCGTTTTTTGAGCGAGAAACAGGTCCCGGTTGCGGTAAAACTCCGCGATGGAGAGACGGTCACTGGCTGGATTGAATACTTTGATGACCGCATGATCCGCCTGACGCGCGAAGGCAAGCCGAACCTGTTTATCTATAAGCACCAGATCCGCACCATTACCGAACAGTCGAGCCGTCACGGAGCCCGCCAGCGCCATGCACGCAAAACCGTCGATGAATTAGACATCGCACCCGATGGGGAGCAGAAGTGACCCAGCTTCCTGCTGATATTCATCTGGAATTTGCCGGTCCCGCATCCGCCATTGCGCTTGAAGCTGGAATGCTGCTTCGCGATTTTTATCATCGCGGCGTTGCCACGGAGTACAAGAGCGATGTTGATCTTGTTACCGAGGCAGATCGTACTTCAGAAAAACTGATTGTCGAGCGGATTCATACAGCATTTCCGGGCTTTGGAATTTATGGCGAAGAAGGAACACGCGACCAGATTGATCGCGAGTATCGCTGGTATGTCGATCCGCTCGATGGGACAACAAACTTCGCGCATGGCTTTCCCGTTTTTTGCGTGTCGCTCGGCCTGGAGCATCGCCCGTCCGGGCTTGCTGCGAATGAAGATGGCACTCTCGTAGCCGGAGTGGTTTACGATCCAATGCGCGACGAACTTTTCGTCGCCGAGAAGGACAAGGGTGCGTACCTGAATGGGAAGAAGATTCGCGTCTCGCGCACAGATGATTTGGCTGAAAGCCTTCTGGCCACCGGATTTCCCAGCCGTTCACGCCATCTGAATCCGAACATCCACTTCTACCACGAGATTACGCTGCGCTCACACGGCCTTCGCCGGGCTGGATCCGCCGCTCTGGATCTGGCCTATACGGCTTGCGGCCGCATCGATGGCTATTGGGAGTTCAATCTGAATCCCTGGGACACATCCGCCGGAGCATTGCTTGTGTTGGAAGCAGGCGGCACAATGACCACGTTTGATGGCAGCCCATTCAGGTTAGACAGCAGGGAAGTTCTCGCCACGAACGGGATTATCGACGAAGAAGTGATCACGCTGTTTCAGAACATGTTTGCCGGTCACGATATGGAGCCGATTCCTACTCCGAAAGAATTCGCGGCGAAGCGTGCTGAACGCGGGCGCTAGAAAACCGTTTTGTTTTTGCGCAGCGCGCGTATGCCCGCGGTCGCAGCGCGTGTACAATAATCTTAATCACCTGCAACCGGAGAAGCTCTGATGGCATATGTAATTGCGGAACCCTGCATTGGCACGAAAGACACCGCCTGCGTGGATGCGTGTCCCGTTGACTGCATCCACCCCAAGAAAGACGAGGCGCCACACGCCGAACAGGAACAGCTATTTATCGATCCGGTTGAGTGCATCGATTGCGGAGCCTGCGTCCCGGTATGTCCCGTGTCGGCCATTTTCGCCGCTGACGATCTGCCGGAGAAGTGGGCTAGCTATACAGAGAAGAACTCGACCTACTTTGGGCGTTAAAGATTTTTGTATTTTTGCCAGACGCGCAGCCACAGTGCTGCGCGTTTGTGTTTTCTGAGACACTCTTTAAAATTGTCGTTCTGCGCAGCCGAAAGATCTGCTTTCAATACCTTGACGGTCTACAATTGGATATGTAGATAATCATGGTATGGGAAAACCAAGCGATCTCGTACAGGGCACGCTCGATCTTCTGATTCTCAAAACATTGTCACTCGAGGCCAAGCACGGCTGGGCCATCGCCAAGCGCATCCAGCAAGTTTCGGGTGATGTATTGCAGGTGCAGCAGGGCTCGCTCTATCCGGCGCTCCACCGCCTGGAGCAACAGGGCTGGATCACGGCAAAGTGGGCCGAGAGCGAAACCGGCCGTCAGGCGAAGTTCTATTCGCTCACGGAGGCAGGCCGTAAGCAGCTTGAATCAGAAACAGCCAACTGGAACCGCCTGTCGGAAGCCATCAACATTATTGTTCAGGAAGCATGAGGAGACAGCAATGCGCTGGCTGCACAAACTGCTGATGCAACTGCGAATGCTCTTTCGCAGAAACGAAGAGAGTGCGCGTCTTAACGACGAACTGCAATTTCATCTTGAGCAACAAATCGCTGAGAACATGGCGACCGGCATGCATGAAGAGGAAGCGCGTCATGCCGCGATGCGCAGCTTCGGCAGTCCTGCAGTGTTGAGGGATCAGACTCGCAATACATGGAGTTGGAACTGGCTGGAATCTCTGTTTCGTGATGCACGCATTAGTGCCCGCACACTGCGCCGCGCACCCGGATTCGCGGTCATGGCGGTGGTTGTGATGGCATTGTGCCTCGGAGCGGCAACGTCCTTGTTCACCATCGCACGCGGAGTACTGCTCAAATCATTGCCGTTTCGTGATCCCGACAAACTCGTGATGGTCTATGAGCATTTTCACGGGTACGACTCAAACCGGGAGGCATTTAATTACAACGTCGTTTCTCCTGCCGATTACTACGATTGGCGCACGCAGACGCATGGGTTCGAAGACATGGCAGCATGGCGCTGGGACAAATTCAACTTTAGTGGCGAGCACGCCGAGCTGCCTGAAGTCATCACTGCTGCCGCGGGTACCTGGAACTTCTTTTCTGTTCTAGGAGTAAACCCCGTCCTGGGCCGCATTTTTTACGAATCTGAGGACCATCCTGGAGCTAACCGTGTTGTCATGCTCACCTGGGGCCTCTTCCAACGCCGGTTCGGTGGAGATCCTTCCGTCATTGGGAAACAGATTCATCTGGATGCGAATCCGTACACTGTCATAGGAGTATTGCCTCAATCCTTCGCTTATCCTGATGCGACCGTGCAGGTATGGGTACCATATGCCTCCGGCGTGACAGCCGAATACCTTTCATACCACGACCATCACCAGAGCCATGTAGTTGCTCGCCTGAAGCCAAATGTAAGTCTGCAGAACGCAATAAGCCAGGTAGAAGCCGTCCAGCACCGGCTCCATATGGAGAACCTGGACAAGCCCGTGGCAGAAGACGCAGTATCGCGGCCGCTGCTGGACGACGTAGTGCACGACATCAAAACACCGCTGGTCATTCTGCTCTGCGCGGTTGGCTGCATGTTGTTCATCGGCTGCCTCAATGTTGCCAATCTGCTGATTGCTCGCGCAGCGACAAGGCAAAAGGAAATTGCCATTCGCGGCGCACTGGGAGCAGGCCGCGTCACACTTATTCGCCAGCAGATGGTTGAGAGCCTGCTGATTTGTTTTGCCGGAGGCGCTCTCGGGGTGCTGCTCTCCTTTGTAGCGACAAAATGGCTTACCAGCGCCTGGAAAGATCTGCCCCGCACCGAAGCAATTCATGTCGACATGAGTGTATTGGCCTTCTCGTTTGTATTGATATGCCTCTCGGCCCTGCTTGCCGGACTTCTGCCGGCGCTCTTGTCAACGCAGAAATCGGCATTTGTTGCGCTGCATGATTCGTCCCGGTCAGTTGGAGGCAGCTTGGCACGCACCACTTTGCGAAGAACGCTGTTGACGATAGAGATTGCCGTTACAGTGGTTTTGCTGATTGCCGCGGGCCTACTGCTCAAAAGTTTCGCGCGCATTCACGACGCTGATCTGGGTGCGACCACAACGAATGTGCTGACGCTTCACTACGATCTGCCCAAGCGGCAGTACGACCAGCCTGAAAAGGTTGTGGCCTTTAACGAGACTCTGTTGGAGAGTCTCCGACACATGCCAGGAGTGCGTGCCGTGGGAGTAGGCTCGGTAGTTCCAGGGGCCGGATACGGTGGCGACGACGTTTTCACCATTCCCGAACATCCGCCAGTTCAGCCCGGACAGGACCTTCCTGATGCCATCTACCGCATGGCTGATCCAGGGTATTTCACAGCTTTGCAGATACCTCTGTTGAGAGGACGGTTCTTTACCGATCACGACAGGCTGAATCAATCGAATTACGTGATTATCAGCCGCCAGCTTGCCAATCAATATTTCACCAATGAGAACCCCATCGGATGGCATCTACATGTTCCAGCTTGGAATAGCGGTCTCGTCGATTACGAAATTATTGGCGTCGTTGGAGACACGCTTTATCAGGCGGACAAGCCGTTGAAAGCAACGATGTATTTCCCCGTGTTTGCCGGATATTTGGATCGCGATTACACCCTGATAGTACGGACTGCATTTGACCCGCTGAAGTTCTCGCTTCCGGTGCAGAAGGAAATTGCCAGTCTTGACCCCACTCTTCCGATGTCAGAAGTGCTGACCATGCAGCAGATTATTGGCGAGTCAGCCGAGAACACCAGCTTCAGCGCAACCATACTTCTATCCTTTGCCCTTCTGTCGCTGCTGCTGGCCGCAGTCGGCCTTTATGGAGTGCTGTCTTATCTGGTGACTCAGCGTACTACCGAGATAGGCATTCGCCTGGCGCTGGGAGCACAGCGCGAACAGGTGGTGCGGCTCATGCTGGGCGACGGACTCCGCCCCGCGCTGTTCGGATTAGTCTTTGGTTTATTGGCCAGCATCGCCCTCACGCGCCTCATCCAGTCCATGCTCTTCCGAACGAGCCCATTTGACCTATGGGTCTTTGCTCTGGTAGCCGCGATCCTTTTGTTCGTGGCTGCCGTGGCATGTGCGTTACCTGCACGGCGGGCCTCGCGGCTCGATCCTATGCAGGCGCTGCGCACGGAGTAAGGAGAAAGTGATGCGCTGGCTACGCAAGCTCACAATGCGCTGGAAGATGCTTTTCCGCCGTAATAAAGAAGGTGCGCTCCTCGACGATGAACTCCAGTTCCACATGGAGCAGCAGATCGCCGAAAACATCGCTGCTGGCATGAGCATTGAGGAAGCCCGGCATGCGGCCATGCGCGCCTTCGGCAACCCCACGGCATTGCGCGACCAGACGCGTAACACATGGAGTTGGAACTGGCTGGAATCCCTGTGGAGGGACATGCGTATTGCAGCGCGCACGCTTTGTCGAACGCCGGGATTTGCAGTTATCGCCATATTAGTGATGGCGCTGGGTATCGGCGCCAATGTTGCGCTTTTTACCATCGTGCGCTCGGTCCTGCTCAAGCCGCTGCCGTTTAAAGATCCCGATCAGTTGGTCAGGCTTTATGAACATAGCTCTGACGATAAATTCCCGTATAACTCAAGCTCGGGTGGCATGTTTGAACAGTGGAAGAAGCAGAACAAGAGCTTCTCTGATCTTGCGATCTGGGGTTACGCCGGGTACAACCTTTCCAGCACAGGTGAACAGCTGCCGGAAAACGTACGCGCCGGGAGCTTCTCATGGAATCTGCTTCCGACACTTGGTGTGCAGCCCGCCCTTGGTCGCAACTTTACTGCAGCCGATGACCAGCCATCAGCGAATGCGACTGTTATCTTGAGCTGGGGGCTCTGGAAACGCCGCTTTGGCGGCAGCCCGTCGGTACTCGGGCAGACGATACTGCTGGATGCCCGGCCCTACACCGTCGTAGGCGTCATGCCGTCCTGGTTTGCACTTCCGCATCAGGCCGCACAGTTGTGGACACCGATCTACTATAGAGAAGAGCCCGCTACCATGCAGGCCTTAGACGATCATCAGTTCATTGTCATTGGACGCCTCAAGCCTGGCGTAACTGAGGCACATGGAGTCTCCGAACTCTCTCTGATTACGCGCCGCATTCACGATCAGCATCGAGACAATCCGTTCATCAGCAAGGGAGCAAATATTCGACCCCTTCTGGACTGGATCATCGGCGATGTAAAGAGACCGCTCTACGTGCTTCTGGCCGCAACCGGATGCGTCCTGCTCATTGCATGTCTGAATGTTGCAAATCTTCTTGTATCTCGTTCTGCTGCACGCCGCAAAGAGCTTGCGGTTCGCACAGCAATAGGAGGCAGTAGGCTGAGGCTGTTGCGCGAGCACTTGATGGAGAGTTTTTTACTGTCAGCCGCTGGCGGCCTCCTGGGCTGTCTGTTGGCGTATGGGGTCTTACAGTGGCTCATCAGTACGCGACAGGTAATGATTCGTACCGAAACGATTCACATGGATGCCGTTGTCGCAGTGGTTAGTCTGGGACTTGTCGTTCTATGCGCCATGTTTGCCGGCCTGATCTCCGCAGCCTCCATTAAGAGTGATCAGGTTCTTTCTGCATTGCAGGATTCGTCGCGCTCGCACAGCACCGGCCATGCCCGCGCAACCCTGCGCAAGGTGTTGCTCTCGCTCGAGGTCGGGCTGACAGTTGTCTTGTTGATCGGCACAGGATTACTGCTGAGGAGCTACGCGAAGCTTCGCTCCTCCGATCTCGGCTGCATCACGCAGAATGTCCTGACCATGAACTTTAATCTGCCGGAAGCCCAATACACACAACTCACGCAGCGGATAAGCTTCTTTGAAACTTTGCTCATGCGCGTTCGCAATCTCCCTGGAGTAAGAGCGGCTGGTTTGATCTTTTCTGTTGTTCCGGGAGATGGCTATGGCGGAGACAGAGGTTTTGTGATTCCAGAACATCCCCCATTGCCTCAAGGAAAATATCAATACGCTATGAACCGTTGGGTCAACCCCGGCTACTTTGCTGCCATAGGTATTCCCATCCTGCATGGCCGCACATTCAATGATGACCAGCGGCCAGGTCATGCCACCGAAACCATAATCAGCAGGTCGTTCGCAGAACAATATTTTCCGGGCGAATATCCGATTGGCAAACACCTGATCACCGAAGGTGGGCACAAGTTTGAGATCGTCGGTGTTGTGGGTGACACTTTATTTGAAATTGGTGAGCCCGTTCAGCCCATGATGTACTTCGGACTCTACACACCTGACTGGCTGAATGGGGCATCGCTGGTCGTTCGCTCCGATCAGGATGTCACCAGATTTGCTCTGCCGATTCAGCGCATTGTTGGGCAGTTGGACCGTGATTTGCCAGCGTCCGACATCCTTACCATGGATCAGGTCATCGGCAGAAATACAATAGACGCTAGCTTCGATGCTATGCTGTTGCTCGTTTTTGCTACGCTGTCGCTGGTTCTCGCTGCCGTGGGCTTATTCGGGGTGCTCTCCTATATCGTGGCGCAGCGCACAACGGAAATCGGCATCCGTATGGCGCTTGGGGCACAACGTGAACAAGTCATGCGATCGATGCTTGGCGATGGCTTGCGTCCTGCGATCCTGGGGTTGTCAGTGGGGCTGCTCGCAAGCGCTGGCGTGACCCGTCTGATCGAATCCATGCTCTATGGAACGAGCCCGTTTGATCCTTTGGTTTTTGTCCTGGCAGCTGCGACGCTTTTGTTCGTGTCTGTTCTGGCCTGTGTGTTGCCTGCATGGAGAGCGTCCCGTCTCGATCCCATGCAGGCTCTACGCACAGAGTGAATTGAGCTGCTCCGGCGGGTCCCTAGCTGGTTTTGCGAAAGGTGCCGGATTGGGCCGTCACCGTGGTCGCCAGCTGGGTGTAGTCAAAAGCGGCAAATCCGCCCGGGGCAGTATTCACCTCTTCGGCGGTGCAGCGCCCCGCCATGTGATGGACCAGCCATTTGTTGGCGACTTTCTGCACCGCATACCGCAAATGCTGCTCGGGCCGGGACTCGGCGTTCACCGCAGTCGTTGCCGTTGCGGGCCGCTGTACCTCATACATCGGGAACCGGCTCAATGAAGTAAAAATCACTTCTTCATGGTCGCCCTCCATGAGTGTTGCCAGGCGCGTGTCCCTCGACGTGAAATAGTCATAGATGGCCTGATACTCCTTTTGCCTGCTGTCCACCTCGTCTTTCAGGTTGTCCTGATATTTCTTCTGACTCAGCACCACCGTTGTACTGACTGGAATAGTGGTAAACGCCGCTGGATTGCCGCCGGAAGCAGGTGTAATCAGGCGCCGCTTGCCTACTGACTCGGCGCTTTCTTTCATTTTGGAAGGGATTTTGGCGGTCCGGTCGCAAATATGGTCATCGGTAAATTTTTTGGTTGCGAACGGAAACACCATGTCTGCCTGAGGAAGGCGGTTTTGAGCAACTTCAAATGCGCCCGTGAGGTTGGGATTGAAAACACGCTGGAGCGAAACCAGAAGATCATAGAAAGCGGCCACCTTCGGCCAGTCTTTGCTCGCCGGTTTGCCGCCCGAAGCCGCCGTCCATGCCGGTTGATGAATTTAGGCAATGGAGTCGAGATCGGATTCAGAGTCAGCGTAATCTTGGCGTCAAGCGCCGTAAATTGGTCTGCTATTTCACTCAGGGTCTTCTGGTTCTTTGAATAGAATCCGTTCAACGAATCCTTAGTGAATACGCCCTTTGAACTGTTCACAAAAATCTCGAATTCAGCCAAATTATCCTCCGGGTTTACCAAATGGCAGGTATGTGCAATTGCAAGAACCGAGGCAAACTTCACATCCCGCGATTTGTTTGCGGACATGATCGGAATCAAAAAATGAAGCAAAAGCATTGTAGCGCTGAATCGGATTGTGGCTTATATATGTGTTCAATTCACACTTAGATCGCGGTCCACATCCACAACCAGCGCATTGTCCTCGACCTGCATAGAGTGGATCTTCAGCCGATCAAGCTTCAGGTCGTAGCCCGTGCTCTGTCGTGATTGCGCCAGCACTTGCCGCAGCAGCGTTGCCGCATTTACAGTCATGCTCGACGGCACTTTGCGGCTCAGGAACGGCATCAGCACAAAGTTCAGCTCGCCTGATTCACTCAGGTGCTCGATACGCGCGTCGCGGAAGCCGATGGTCTCACCTTCAGCGTCTGGCAGCAGCGAAACATCAGCGTCGGGCGATAACCCGATGCCGATACATGTTCCGCGCAGGTGGGTGCCTAGTTTCGCGTTCGTGTGAACATGAACGAAAATCCTGTCTCCCGAAAACGAAACCTTGGGCGACTCGGCATACACATGGCAGGCTGAATTGGCATTGCCCTTGATGTAGTAACGGCCGTCCGGCGTGTTGAAAAGTTGCGATTTGAGCGTATGCTCCAGCGCCTGCGCGGAGATTTTCAATTCGACCGCGTGCGCAGCCGGCGGCAGGGCCAGCAGGATAAGACAGAAAGCAAATTTAGTGAAGTTCATGCACGATCTGACTTCATTATCGTCTATGTGCGTTTTGAGCCGGCCTTGCGATGCGCCTCTCCGAGCACCTGCAATGCTTTTGCAAGGTCCGCCTTGCTCTTCACGTCGAAAAGCTGCCACTGATGGCCTTCACGTCTTGTCTGTGCCCTGTCCGCAAACTTATAACCAACCGCAGTTTCACGATCGATCGTCTTCGTCTCCGGCAACAGGGCAAAAATAACGCCCTTACGATAGACCGCGCGCATCCCAAACATTGAACGCACGGTAACGCCCGGCCAGCGCAGCATCTCTTCCTCCAGCAGCACGGAGAGTCTGCGCATGTCTTCCGATATGCGGACGAATGATTCCCGGGATGAATTGCGTTTCTTCATTGCGAAGAAAATCGCCCCGGCAGGAGCCGGGGCGACCAGTGTAACAATGCAATAACCGGCTTAAAACTGGTTCCAGAGGAACTGGTTGTAAACCTCGTGGTGGAACTGCACTTCCTGCGCCTTGACGAACGTTCCCAGCAGACGGGGGCAGCGATCGGCGGAAGCCTGCTTCAGGTCCGCATATCGCGCCTTCACATCTTCGCCCAGCAGCTTCGTTGCCCATGTGGAGTTGCGAAAGTTCTCAATCGCTGTGTAGACGTTGTCGGGCAGATACCGCTGTGCCTGGCGCAGGTTCTTAATCTTCGCAGTCTCGCCGTCAAGACCCGACTTGAAAATGGAATGGAGCACCAGATAAGGATTCGCGTCCGGTGCCACGGAACGCACTTCAACACGCATACTCTTCTCGTTGCCAATGGGGATGCGGATCATTGAGCCGCGATCCACCGCCGAAGCTTTAAGCTGGTTCGGCGCCTCAAAGTGAGGATCGAGACGACGGTATGCGTTCACACTGGAATTCAGCAGCAGACAGATGTCGTTGCCGTGCGTCAGAATGCGGTCCACGAAATCCCAGCCGACCTTGGCCAGCTTCTCCTCGCCCTTCGGGTCCCAGAAGATGTTCTTGCCGTTTTTGCTGATCGAAACATTGGTGTGCATGCCGCTGCCGTTCACGCCAACCACCGGCTTGGGCAGAAACGATGCTGACATACCCAGCTTGGTCGCCACCTGGCGACAGACCAGCTTGTAAATCTGGATTTGGTCGGCGGCGGCCACTACTTCGCCGTAGCCGTAGTTAATTTCAAACTGCGAAGGGGCAACCTCGGGGTGGTCCTTCTCGTTCTCAAAACCCATCGAGCGCAGCACTTCAGCTGTCGTGTCAATGAAGGTGCGCAGCGGGTCCCCAGGCAGCGAGTGATAATAGCCGCCGGTATTTACGTATTCGAACCTGCCCGTTTCAGGGAAGCGCCGCTCGGCGTCCACGCCGGCGAAGATGAAACCTTCAATTTCATTGGCGGCATTGAGTGTAAGACCCTGCTTGGCATGAAGCTCTTGGGCAAAGCCCTTCAGCACGCCGCGCATATCGGCCGTATAGGGCGTGCCCTGCTTGTCGATCACTTCGCCGAAAACAAGCACCTTGCCCGGCCCGAAAACGTCCGCGGGGCCCCAGTAGAACGCGCTCCAGTCAATGCCGAGACGCAGGTCGCTCTCGCGCTGCGCCGTAAAACCGCGAATGGACGAGCCATCAAACGTAAGGTTGTCGTAGCTTTTGATCAGGAACTTCTTGTCATAATCCAGCATTTGCAGGCGGCCCTCAAGATCGCTGAATAGCACAGTGACCGCCTTGATTTCCTTGGTATCGGTCAGATACTTGAGGCGTTCTTCCTGGATTTTGTGGGGGGCTACCCGGTTCTTCCGCTGTTCTTTAGCATTCAGATTTTTTTCTTCCAGCTCTGCGTATGAGAGCGACAGGAAATTACGAAGTTCGTTGGACATGCATCTCCTCTGGATGGGTTTAACCGGCGCCCACCGTGGCCCGCTTAATTGAAAGTTAGCGAGCTCGACCTGGCTGGTTGTTTTCTCTGCTAACAGGTTAACGTGACAGTATAAGGAAGTCTCTGGTATCAGAAAAAGTGATATTGCAAATAGAAATTAATTATCTGGGATAGATCATTTCTTCCACCAGATGACTATGAACCCACATGAGACAATGCGCTGTGACCGCCGCTCTGGAGTTTCACAGTATTAGCAAGCGATTCGGTGCTCATGCGGCTCTCGATTGCCTCTCGCTGGCGGTCGAACGCGGCGAAATCCTTGGCTTCCTCGGGCCCAACGGGGCAGGTAAGACCACGACCATCCATCTCGCCCTGGGATTCCTGAAGCCGGGCGCAGGCGGCGGCACAATTCTCGGGAAGCCTTTTGGCGACACAGCTACGCGCTCCCGCATCGGCTTCCTCCCGGATACGCCCAGCTTTTTCGCAGGCTCCGCATCCAGCGCGGTCGCCTTGGCTGGACGGCTGAACAACATGCAAAGCTGGCTACTGCGTGAGCGAAGCAGGGAACTGCTTGCCCGGTTGAATCTCACATCGGCAGGTAAAGATGCTCGCCGATTCTCTCGCGGCATGCAGCAGCGGCTGGGCATAGCGCAGGCGTTGGTCAACGATCCCGAGCTGCTCATCCTCGACGAGCCGACTTCGGCACTCGATCCTCCCGGAGTGCTCGAAGTCCGTGAGCTTTTGCGCGCAGCCCGCGACGAGGGCAAGAGCATCTTCTTCAGTTCGCACCAGCTTTCTGAAGTGGAACAAATCTGCGACCGCATCGCCTTTCTCGACCGTGGCAGGCTGCTGCGCCATGGCCCTCTGGCGCCTTTCCTCGAAGACAGCGGAAAGATGGAGATTGTGATAGATGGTCTTTCCTCTGATGCAGAAGCGCTGGCGGCATATCGGCCATACCGGACCAGCTTGTCAGGGAACAGCATGCTCTTCATCGTGCCTGCCCGCATCCAGCGCGAACTGATCGAGAAGGCCTGGGCCGCTGGCGGAACGTTGAAGAGCGTTACTCCTCTGCGGCGCACGCTGGAAGAGCTGTTCATCAAGTGGACTGAAAGCGAGCATTGAGATGGCAGTTCTGTTTCGTAAGGGCACGGCTTCAGCCGTGCCGTAAAAGTCAGGCTGAAGGCCCTACCTTACTGCCGTAGGCGCGAGCGAAACCGAAGGTAAAGCGAATAGCAAACTGGGGATTGTTTTTCTTTGCAAAATGGTCTTTCAATATGACGAAAGCCTGGCTCATCACAAAACGCCTTTTGTGGCAAAACCGCTGGCTCTTTCTTCTGTTGATACTTTGGCCCTATGTGATGGCTGCGATCCTTTGCTTCGGTGGCGCGCCGGACCCTGATGACGTGCTCTGGATGCTGCATCAGGAATGTTTCGCCGGCCTCGCGCTGGTCGCGGTCACCGGCAGCACGTTGCTAGGCAATGAGCAGCGCTCGCGTCGCATCGTCATGGTGCTGTCGCGTGCAGTCAGCCGTCCGCAGTATCTCTTTTCACTGCTGATGACTGCATGGCTGCCGCTTGCGCTTTACGTCATTGGATTTGTTGTCAGCGGAATTTTCATGGCGGGTCTGCTGAACCGTCCGTATCAGGGGATTCTAGTGATGGCAGAGGCACTGATTTTGTTGGGCGTCTGGGCTGGAGCCATCAGCATATTCTGGTCAATCCTGTTGCCGCAGATTGTCGCCTCGATCATCTCAATGGGCTGTATTGGGCTGGCGGTATATATAGGGGAGCTGGGATGGATCGGCCCGGCCAGATTGCTGCGCGTTTTATTTGCGACAACGATCTCGGTGAAAAACATTCCAACTATCTGGTTTGACGTCGCGCTGACCTTGCTCGCCGGTGCGGTGTGGTTCGCCGCGGCGTCATGGATTTTCAGCCGCCGGGATTTGAACCTACTAGGCGATTAGCAGCATCGCGGCCGAGACTCAATAGTCCTTCGTAAGAAACACCCTTTGGGGGGACATCGGGCCCAGAAAATTTTCTGTTAAGTACCAACCACGAATAAAGTTTCTATATGGCTGATTCTAAACAATAAAAACCTTCGGCAATTTGATCGGTGTTTATGTGCAACTGCTAAAATAGAAACAGAGAAATCCAACGAAAAAGGCCCGCCCAAGCGCGGGCCTTAACTATTGCGAAGACAATATTTTCCTCGCAACGCTCGATTTCTTAAGACTTTAGAAGCTTAAAAATATAACCGTCGTATTTTCAAGGAATTACGCACATGGGGTTACTATGGGGGCGCTAATGAAGGCTGGGACTACTTCAAAGCAGTATTCACGCTGACAGGCACGAGGGCGTCTGCCCCGGCCTTCGCGCCAGCCAGCACCCGCCCAGGCACAATGCCGAGAATCAGTGTGGCGGCTACTGTAATCAGCAGGGCAAAGAGCAGGGGTACGGAGGTCCGGGGAATTCCATCGAGCAAATCGCTGTGGACCGGCTTGGAATAGGCGGAAGCCAGCAGGCGCAGATAGTAGTAGCAGGCGATGCCGCTATTAATGAGGCCGATAATTGTCAGCCAGACCAACCCGGAATGCAGCGCAGAGGCAAAGACGTAAAACTTGCCGAAAAAGCCGCCGGTGAAGGGAATTCCAATCAAAGAAATCAGGAAGAAAGCCAGCGCTCCGCCAAGTAGCGGCGAACGATAGGCCAGCCCGCGGTAATCCTGAATCAGTGCCAGCCGGTCATTCATTCCGCCCGCCTGGCTGAACACGGCGAAGATGCCGACATTCATGGCCGCATAGGTGACTGCATAGAAAATTGCGGCGGCAATGCCGTCGGGGGAAAGTGCGGTGAATGCGACCAAAAGATAACCGGCATGCGCAATGGAGGAATACGCCAACATCCGCTTCACATTCTGCTGCCGCAGGGCACCGAGATTGCCGATGGTCATGGAGAGCACGGCCATCCACCACAGCAGCGGCTGCCAATGGTTATGCAAAGCAGGGAAGGCGACGTAGAGAATGCGTAGCAGCACGGCAAAGGCTGCAGCCTTCGGCGCCGTGGACATGAGCCCAACCACGGGCGACGGCGCGCCTTCGTAAACATCGGGCGTCCACACTTGGAAGGGCGCGGCTGAAACCTTGAAGCCGAGGCCAATAAGAATCATCGCCAGGCCGACGATAGCCAGAACCGGTGTCTGGCTGGACGTGATCAGCGCTGCGACCTGAGGAATGGCCGTAGTGCCCGTGGCCCCGAAAACCAGCGCAATGCCATAAAGGAAAAATGCCGTCGCAAAAGAGCCGAGCAGGAAATACTTAATCGCGGCCTCTGGACCCTTGGCGCTTTTCCGGCGGAAACCCGCCATGATGTAAGTGGAGATTGAGGAAATTTCGAGGCCAATGAAAACCAGCAGCAATTCGACAGCGCATGTCATCAACATCATGCCGACCGTGCCGAAACAGACCAGCGCGAAGAATTCGCCCAGCCCCTCCGCATCCGGACTGGCCGCATCAAGCGTGACCAGAAGCGTAGCCAGCGCGATTCCGGCTATAACCACATGGAAGAAGACGCTGTAGGCGTCAGTTTGCACGGTGCCGAAGAAGGCCGTGCCTGCAGGCAATCCAAGCTGCCATTGGCTTGATGCCAGCGCGGCCAGCGTGCCCAGAACCGCCAGCCAGCCCAGCGGCTTGCGGCTGGAGTTCTTCTTAAGCAGCGACTCCGCAAGCATGATGACCACGCCGGTAATGGTCAGAATTACCTCGGGGAGAATCCGATAAATCTGGGGTACGTCGGTCATCGCTTCTCCGCCACGTTTGGTATGACAGTCATAGTTGTATGTGCGATATGTTGCGTGACCGTGTCCGCCAGCCCGCTCACCGCGCCGTTGATGGCGTGAATCCAATAAGGCGAGGCCACACCCATCACCAGCATCAGGACAGCGGCGGGTATCAGCGCGAAGCCTTCGCGGAAGACTATGTCAGGCACAGGCTTGTTCACAACCAACTGTGACTGTTTTCCATAGAAAAGCTTCTGAATCATAGTAAGCATATAGGCCGCGCTGAGAATCACGCCCAGCGTAGCTGCGGTGCTCCAGTAAGGATGCACGCCAAAACTCGAACTGAGAATCAGGAACTCGCCGACGAAGCCGTTGAGGATCGGCAGCCCGATGAGCGACAACGTCGTAATGACATAGAGCGTCGCCATGCGCGGAAGGTTTGAAGCCATGCCGCCGTACAGGGCCATGTCATAGGTTCCGTAGCGCTCGTAAAGAATGCCGAAGAGGATCAGGATCGCCGCGCCGGAAAGCTCGTGGTTCAGAATCTGATAAAGCGCGCCGTTCAATCCGACGACGGTAAAGCAGAAGATGCCGAGCGTACAGAAGCTCAGGTGTCCGACGGTTGAGAATGAGATGAACCGCTTCAGGTCCTGCTGGATGAGCGCAATCAGCGCGCCGTAAAGAATTCCGATCACTGCCAGTGCGATCATCAGGGGCGCAATCTGGCGCGACTGCTCAGGAAAAAGGCCGAGGTTGAAGCGAATGATCGAGTAAAGTCCCAACTTGCCAGCAACCACCATTGCCATGGCAGTTGGCGCTTCAGAGAAGACGTCGCTCAGCCATCCATGGAGCGGGAAAACCGGAACTTTGACAGCAAAGGCCGCAAGGAACGCCAGCGAAACCCACCACAATGCCTGCGGCGCAAGGAGCAAGCTATTCTGCGACAGATATTGCTGCGTTTCGACAAAGTCAAACGTGCCTGTCTTTGCGTAAAGCCAAAGCAGGCCGACTAGCAGGAGCGCTGACGGGATGAAGGTGAAAAGGAAGAACTTGATTGCTGCCTGCGGCCCGCGATTGCGTCCGAACATGGCGATCAGAATCGCCATCGGCACCAGCGACAGTTCCCAGAAGCCGTAATAAAGGAACATGTCGAGCGAGACGAAGACGCCAAGCATCGCCGTCTGCTGTATCAGGAAGAGGAAATAGAACTCTTTGGTCAGGGTGGCAATCGCCTTCCACGAGGCGAGCACGGCAAGTGGCCCCAGGAAGCCGACGAGAACGATCAGCCACATCGAAATGCCGTCAATGCCGAGATGGTAGCCGATCTTCGGGCTGGGAATCCATGCATGATTCTCTTCAAACTGGAAGCCGCCCTGTCCGTATTGATAATGCGCGGGCAGATGTAGCGTCAGCGCGAACGTAAGCAGCGTGACCAGCAGCGTAAACCACTGGATCAGCTTGCCGCGCCGCGGCAGCAGGGCGACCACGATTGCGCCCGCCGTGGGCACAAACGTAATCAGCGACAAAATGGAATCGTTCAGCACGAATTCGTTCCTTGCAATCCTTTGTTAGCGCCCATCAAAATGACCAGCGCACTCCAAAACCAAAATAAGTCAACAGCAACAACGCCGCCGCACCGATAGCCAGCCATCCCGCATACGAGCGAATATTGCCCGACTGCACTCGCTGCACGAGCGATCCAATGCCCTGGGTGGTATATCCCAGCGCTAGACTGCCGCCGGTAACAATGCCTGTATCAAAGAGGCCCTTGAGCACATAGCGCGAAATCAGCAGCACCGGCGTAACAATGACCGCGCCGTATAGCTCGTCGATCCAGTACTTGTTCAGCAGTAGCGAATACAGTCCGTGGACCTTCGCAGCCAGTTGCTTCGGCAACTCGGGCTTGGCGAAGTACATTAAATGCGCGATGAACCAGCCGATGACTGCGACTGCTACGGAAACAATGGCCAGCAGCAGTTCCACCGATTTGCCGCCTTCCGCAGCCTCAGGCGCTGCCTGCAATACTGGCGCTAGGAAATGGCTGATTTCAGCATGGCCGCCAAGCGCTGCCGGAACGCCGACCCATCCGCCAATGAGGGAGAGAATTGCTAGCACTACGAGAGGTCCAAGCATGATCCACGGGCTTTCATGCACAGGATGCGGCTTCTCCTCTTTCTCTGGCTGGTGGCCGGGCTCAGGAGTGTGCGGAGCAGCATGTTCGGCGCGGCTCTCGCCGAAGAAAGTCAGATACCAGAGCCGGAACATGTAAAACGACGTGAGGCCGGCGGTCAGCAATCCAACAAACCAGAGAATTTTGCCCGCGCCATTGGGTGATACAAACGCCTGATAGAGGATCTCGTCCTTGCTGAAAAACCCGGCAAATGGCGGAATGCCGGAGATGGCCAGGACTGCCGCAGTCATCGTCCAGAAAGTGATAGGAATCTTCTTCCACAGTCCGCCCATCACGCGCATGTCCTGCTCGCCACTCAATGCGTGAATCACAGATCCGGCGGCAAGGAAGAGCAGCGCCTTGAAGAAGGCATGTGTCAACAGATGAAAGATCCCGGACGAGTAAGCCGCCACGCCGCAAGCCAGGAACATATATCCCAGTTGAGAAACGGTGGAATAGGCGAGGACGCGCTTGATGTCCGTCTGCACCAGGCCGATGGTCGCGGCAAAAAGCGCTGTGGCCGCGCCGATGATGGCAACAGTCGTCAGCGCAAAGGGCGAGCGGTCAAAGATGGCATGCGCGCGCGCCACCATGTAAACGCCGGCCGTCACCATGGTCGCTGCATGAATCAGCGCAGAGACAGGCGTAGGGCCTTCCATTGCATCAGGCAGCCAGACGTAGAGCGGAATCTGCGCCGACTTACCCGTCGCGCCCAGAACCAGGAACAGCGCAATTGCCGTCAGGAACCCGCCTTGCCACTCAGAATGCTGACCAATCTGGCTGAAAATCCCGCTGAAGCTCAAGGTGCCAAAGTGCGCGATGAGCAGGAACATCGCGATTAAAAAGCCGAAGTCACCGATGCGATTGACGACGAATGCTTTTCTGCCTGCATTCGCCGCCGAATCTTTAGTGAAGTAGTAACCGATCAGCAGGTACGACGCGAGCCCGACGCCTTCCCAGCCGACGAACATCAGCAGGAAGTTTTCCGCCAGCACCAGCGTCAGCATGAAGAACATGAAGAGGTTCATGTAGGCAAAAAAGCGCCAGTAGCCATCTTCATGTGCCATATATCCGGCGGAGTAAAGATGAATGAGGAAGCCGACGCCTGTCACTACGAGCAGCATGATGAGCGTCAACTGGTCGAGCGCGAAGGCAAAGTCGGCATGGAAGTTGCCTGCTGTAATCCACGTCCCGATGTCTTCTCTGTAAGGCAGCGCCAAGGAGTTGAGGTGCAGAGCGATGTTCAGCACCTGCAGGAAGGGAATCAGGGTGGCCACCCAGGCCACGGTCGTCACCAGCGCTTTAGGAAAGCGCCGGCCAAGCAGACCGTTCACCAGAAATCCGGCGAAAGGAACGAGCGGAATCAGCCAGAGATAGAGGGAACTGGTCATAGTTTCATCAAATCCACTTGGTCAACATTCAGCGTGGCGCGTGTGCGGAAGAGGGCAATGATAATCGCGAGTCCAACCGCGGCTTCCGCGGCCGCTACGACCATTACGAAGAAAACAAAAATCTGTCCGCTCACCTGATGCCACTGGTGGGCAAAGGCGACGAAGGTCAGGTTCACCGCATTCAGCATTAGCTCAATGGACATGAAGATGGTGATGATGTTTCGCTTTACTAGAAAAGCCGCCATGCCGATGGAAAAGAGAATCGCGCTTAGCACGAGGTAGTAGGCATTGGGAACCATGATGCTTAGTGCTCCTTTCTTGCCAGCGCAACTGCGCCGAGAATGGCCACCAAAATCAGCACTGACGTGACTTCAAACGGCAGCAGCAGGTCACGGAAGAGCACACGGCTCAGGTCGTGCGTCGTCACCAGGTAGCCGCCCAGCTTGGCCGATCCAAGTTCTGTGCGATGCTTCAGGAAAATATATGTCAGAACGGCGAGCAGAGCAGCAGCTCCGGGGAAGCCCACGATATAGGCTGCTTTGCTGCCGTGTGTGCGTACTTCCGCGCCCGCATTCAAGAGCATGATGACAAAGGTGAAGAGCACCATAATGGCGCCGGAGTATACGATCACCTGCGCTGCAGCCAGGAACTCCGCGCCCAGCAGAAGATACAGCACGGCGAGCGAAGTCATCACGACGATCAGCGAAAGGGCGCTGTTAATAGGATGGCGCTGCAGCAGAAGATTTAATGCTCCCGCAACGCATAACCCGCCGAAGATGAAGAACAGAACTAAATGCATGTGTTTTTAAACAAAACGGAACAATGAAGAAACAAAATTGTAATGCAGCGCCAGCATCACGCCGCGCGATAAGCCAGCCAAAGACTTGTCGCAATGATGTTTGCAATCGCCAGAGGTAACAAAAACTTCCAGCCGAAACCCATCAGTTGGTCATAACGGAAACGCGGCAACGTGCCGCG